>JAYVJH010000619.1:0-6160 GCA_043769455.1 Runella sp.
CGAAACCGTAGCCAAAACGCACGAAAGTTTTACGATAGAACTCACCGATATTCAGAAAGATTATACTGGAACGCTGGCTTTGACTTGGGAAAATACAACCGTAAGAATACCAGTCAAGAGCTACGCCGACGAGCAGATTATGGCAGACATTCAGGACAAGATTTATACTAAAAAAACCGAAAATGCCAACCTCTACTACAACGCCGCTGGCTACTATATGAACACAGGCCGAGATTTAAAAACGGCTTTGGACTGGTCGCAAAAAGCGGAGGCGATGGACAAAGAAAATTTTTATTATGTAAACCAATCCACCAAAATTTTAGAAAAACTTAAAGACTACAAAGGGGCGATTGTGTCGGCAAAACGGACGATTGAGATTGGTACAAAAAAAGGTATGAAAACAACCTCAACCAACTGGCAAAAGAAAGTCGATGAATGGGAGGGAAATTTGGGAATAGTGCCTACAAAACCATAAATAAAGCTACTCCGTGGTCTGTGTCTCACAGGACGTTGCTATGGTCTGTGAGACACAGACCACGGAATGGTAAGCATATCAAAATTATGAAAAAACCACAATGACACAGACAATCAACATAACAGGCATGACTTGCGAAGCCTGCGAATATAAAATCAAGCACGTTTTGGGGCAAATTAAGGGCGTAACAAACGTAACAACCAACCTAAAAACAGGCGATACAACACTCGAAACCAGCCGAACGATAACGACTGACGAGCTGCAAACAATATTAAAACCACATTTAAAATACAAGCTAACGACATCGCCCAGTAAGGTTTCAAATCCAGAAAATACACCAAACTGGCTCGAAACCTATAAGCCCATTTTATTGATTTTTGGGTACATTTTGACTGTTTCGGCTGTTGTTGCATTTCAATCATTTATCATTAACCATTTATCATTAAGTCTTTTTATGAGGTACTTTATGGCAGGTTTTTTTCTGGTGTTTTCGTTTTTCAAAATGCTCAACCTCAAAGCCTTTGCCCAGAGTTATGCTATGTACGATGTGGTAGCCCGACGGTTTCCAGCTTGGGGTTATGTCTATGCTTTTATAGAACTGGGGCTGGGACTGGCCTATCTCACAGGCTTTGAACCAATGCTGACGAATGGTATTACTTTTGTGGTGATGAGTGTGAGTTTGGTGGGTGTTTTGATTTCGGTTTTGAACAAACAAAAAATCCAATGCGCTTGTTTGGGGGCGGTTTTTAATTTACCAATGAGTACCGTTACCATCGTCGAAGATGCACTTATGATAGCCATGAGCGGAGCGATGCTGCTGATGGGGTAAAACAAAAATATCAGATAATTTTTCAAATAAAAATAAAAATATCGGTTTTTATGGAAAACAATAATCAAAAACAACACTGGGAAGACGTATATCAGACCAAAGAGTTTGAGAATGTCAGTTGGTTTCAGCCTGTTCCCGAAACATCAATTGATTTTTTTAAAGAAATGAAACTGCCCAAAACGGCCCATATCATTGACGTTGGTGCTGGCGAAAGTCATTTTGTAGATTATCTATTGGCCAACGGCTATAAAAACCTAACATTGGTAGATATTTCAGAAAAAGCATTAGACCGTACTAAAAAACGGCTGGGACACAAAGGCCGAAACCTCAACTATATTGTGGCCGACGTCAGCGATTTTGTACCACCGCAGCAATATGACTTTTGGCACGACAGAGCTACGTTTCACTTTTTGACTGATGAAGTAAATATCAACTATTACGCCCAAAATGTAAAGCAATTCTTGAAACCAAACGGCTATTTTTTGATTGGTACTTTTACAGAAAATGGCCCTCAAAAATGCAGCGGCTTAGAGATAAGGCAATATGCCGAAGGTTCATTGAGCGATATATTTAGTAAATTTTTACATAAAATCAAGTGTCTCAATTTTGAGCATCTGACACCATTTGATACGCTACAAAAATTTATTTTTTGTCATTTCCAAAAACAAATCATTATAAAATCATGAATATAACAAAAAGAATAGCGTCATACGTTTTTTGTTTTTCACTTTTCACTTTTCACTCAATACAAGCGCAACGAGTAACAGGAACAATTTATGAGCGCACCGAAGCCCAAAAGAAAGCGGCCTTGATTGGGGTCAATGTATTTTGGGTTGGCACTACCACCGCCACCCAGACCGATACATTGGGGCAATTTAGCATTGCCCGCTCGGCCAAGTCCAATCAATTAGTGTTGAGCTTTGTTGGCTATAAAACAGACACCATCACGGTCAATGCCGAGACTAACTTTGAGGTTGTGATGAGACCAGACAGGCAGTTGGGCGAAGTGATTATTAGAGGCACTTCGACACAGATAGACAGACTAAACCCGATATTGACCGAAATCATTACGACCAAAGCCTTGGCCAAAGCGGCTTGTTGTAATTTGTCCGAAAGTTTCGAGACCAATGCCTCTATATCAGTCAGTTATGCCGATGCCGTTACGGGCGCAAAGCAGATTCAGTTATTGGGTTTAAGCGGTACTTATGTGCAGATGAACGTTGAAAACATACCTTCTCTCAGAGGATTGGCCACTACTTTTGGGCTAAATTACATTCCTGGCACTTGGATTCAGAGTATTGATATTGGCAAAGGTGCAGGCTCGGTAGTGAACGGCTACGAGTCTATGACTGGCCAAATAAACGTAGAACTACAAAAGCCAGACAGTCGAGAAAAATTATACTTTAATGCTTATGCCAATAACTTTGGGCGGGTTGAAGGTAACTTAAATCTGGCACACCAAATCAATAAACGCTGGTCGTCGGCGTTACTGTTGCACGGTAGCACGCTTCAAAATAGAGTGGATAACAACGGCGATAAATTTCTGGACTTACCGTTATATTCGCAGCTCAATGCCATCAATCGCTGGAAATACCAGACCGATAAAGTCATGGTGCAGTTTGGCATAAAAGCACTCTACGAAAACCGCCTCGGTGGCCAAAACGACTTTACAACGGCACTCAGAGGCACAGCGCAGGCTTATGGTTTTGGCAATGTTACCAATCGCTACGAGGCATTTTCAAAAATAGCCCGATTGTACCAAAACAAACCCTACAAAGGTCTGGCTTTAATTGTAAACGGCACACTACACGACCAAAAATCGTACTTTGGCTTTGCCAACTACAACGGCACTCAAAACACACTCTACGGAAATCTGATATACCAGTCAATCATCGACAACACCAATCACCAGTTTAAGGCAGGGGCGAGTTTTATGATTGACGATTTTCAAGAACGTTACAAAGACAGTCTATTAACTCGCCACGAAGTCGTACCTGGGGTTTTTGGTGAATATACGTTTAGTTATTTGGATAAATTAGTGTTGGTAGCAGGCGCACGTGCCGACGTTCACAATCTGTTTGGTGCAATTTTTACGCCAAGATTACACCTCAAATACCAGTTAGACGACAAAACATCGCTAAGATTGTCGGCAGGGCGAGGGTTTAGAGTGGCCAATCCATTAGCCGAATATTATGGTAATTTGGTAAGTAGCCGAGCGGTGATATTCAAAGAAAAAATAAACCCCGAAATAGCCTGGAACTATGGCGCAAGTCTCAATCATACTTTTCATTGGCTGGGCTGGCACTGGGATTTGCTGCTGGACTATTACCGCACGCAGTTTCAAAATCAGTTAGTAGCCGACTTCGACCACCCACAAATCATTTATTTTTATAATCTAAACGGGCCGTCGTTTGCCAATAGTTTTCAGGCTGAGGTCAATGTCGTTCCAGCCAAAAGATTAGAACTTAAACTCGCCTATCGGTTTTTTGATGTGCAGCAAAGCGTGGGCAAACCATTTAATGAGAGTGTATTAGTACAAAAAATGATGATAGCCCGAGATCGTGTACTGTTTAATGTAGGCTACGCATTGCCTTACGACAAATGGAAGTTTGACCTGACTCTGCAATGGAATGGCCCACGCCGCATACCTTACGCCCCCGCTGGTTATGTTCATACATCTTACGAAAACATGACGATTGCCATGGCCCCAGCCTTTGTCAATGTCAATGCCCAAGTGAGCCGTACTTTTCCAAAATTTGAGGTCTATGTCGGTGGCGAAAATCTAACGGGTTTCAGACAGGATAATCCCATTTTGATTGCTTCCGACCCTTTTGGGCGTAGCTTCGATGCAGGCCAAGTTTGGGGCCCAGTTACTGGGCGTATGGTTTATACGGGCATTAGAGTTAAGATTAAGGAGTGAGACCTTACGCAAAAATCGTTTTTTATGAATTTTGCATAAGCCTTAATTGACCCATATTATGCAACCAAAAAATAACACCATAGGTATGTACTGTTGGTAGTTAAGATGAATAATTGAATAGGAAAGCCCCAGCGGGGCGGCCTGTTGCCAAGTTACGGTTGTGGTCCAACCAAGTTTTGTGTCTTCACAGAATTCTTAGCTTAAAGAAAGTGTAGTCTTCAAAATACACTTTATCGTTAGCGATAAGGTCGCAGCCCTATCGCTAACGACAAAACCCTAAGTCGGCAAAAACAACCCTTTTGATTTGGCTTTGGTTTTTGATGGGGTTTGGTTAATTTTGTAAAAAAATAAAGCCAAAATGACTAACCAACCAACTACACTTTTTGATAAAATCTGGGACTCACACATCGTTAAGCAACAAGACGGCTGCCCCGATGTTGTGTTTATAGACCGACATTACATACACGAAGTAACAAGCCCGCAGGCTTTCGATGGTCTTCGCAAACGAGGCATTGGTGTTTTTAATGTAAATCGTACAACGGCCACCGCCGACCACAACATACCTACCAAAGACCAGCACCTGCCCATCAAAGAAGCCCTCAGCCGCCATCAGGTACAAAAACTACGAGAAAACTGTGCTGAATTTGGCATCGAACTTTATGACTTATTGCACCCATTGCAGGGTATTGTCCATGTTATTGGGCCAGAGTTGGGCTTAACGCAACCTGGTATGACAATAGTGTGTGGCGACAGCCATACCAGTACGCATGGGGCATTTGGGAACATAGCCTTTGGTATAGGTACGAGCGAAGTAGAGCAGGTTTTTGCTACGCAGTGTGTGTTGCAGAGCAAAGCCAAAAAAATGAAAATCCAGATTGACGGACAGCTTGGCAGAGGAGTTGGAGCAAAAGACCTGATACTGTACGTTATCTCACAGATTTCGGCTTCGGGCGCAACGGGTTATTTTGTAGAATATTGCGGCAATGCCATCAAGTCGTTGAGTATGGAAGGCCGTATGACGGTTTGTAATATGAGTATCGAGATGGGCGCACGTGGAGGCATGATTGCACCCGATGATGTAACATTCGACTATATGCGTGGCCGTCAGTATGTACCACAGGGTGTAGATTTTGACAAAAAAATAATCGAATGGCGCAAACTTAAAACCGACGATGGAGCAGTTTTTGACAAAGAACTACACTTCAAAGCCGAAGACATAAAGCCTTGGATAACTTACGGCACAAATCCAGGCATGGGTATTGGCATAGACGGACACGTGCCAAATTTAGACGAAATACCTGAAAAAGAGCGTATTAGTTATAATAAATCATTGGCTTATATGGGCTTAGAAGCAGGTCAGCAGCTATTAAACAAACCGATTGACTATGTTTTTATTGGCTCATGTACCAATGCCCGCATCGAAGACCTCAGAGTAGTAGCCGACTTCGTAAAGGGCAAACAAAAGGCAGATGGCGTAGAGGTCTGGATAGTACCAGGCTCAAACCAAGTAGCCCGCCAAGCCGAAGCCGAAGGACTTGTTGGTATTTTTGAAGCCGCAGGTTTTGAGCTACGTGGCCCAGGTTGCTCGGCCTGTTTGGGTATGAACGAAGATAAAGTGCCAACTGGCAAGTATAGCATCAGTACCTCAAACCGTAACTTTGAAGGCCGCCAAGGCCCGGGCGCACGTACATTTTTGGCAAGCCCACTGATGGCCGCCGCCGCCGCCGTTACAGGTCGAGTAGTTGATGTAAGAGAGTTTTCGTAAGCATTTTAGCTACATTCAAAAAAAGGGGGGCGGTCGTTATGGTTGTAAAAAATTGGTTACGATTCATAAACCATTGGTAACGTTTTAAAGTATAGACCTGTTTAGTTTGGGTACGTGGTCGTATAAAACGAGAGTTGTTTTTTTATTACACAGAGATTCACGGAGTTTTAA
>JAYVJH010000620.1:0-2607 GCA_043769455.1 Runella sp.
TTTTTATTGTACCATTATTCACAAAATAAGCACTAACATCGCTTGGTTTTAGCCAAAGAGAGCTTGGAATTAACGACCCTGTTTCGGTTGGTTTGGTCTGACCCATTTGGTAGGCATACATCAAGTTATTGATAGCACTCAAAATATACGGGCTGTGGGTTGTTATCAAAACTTGGTTGCTGTTTTGGTTGGTCAATAGTGCAATAAGCTGTACAATGTCTCTCTGCGCTTCGGGATAGAGGTGAGCCTCGGGTTCTTCGATAGCCGAAAACCCTACGCTTTTAGATACTAATTTTTCGAGTGTCAATAACATAATCCAGATAGCTTCTTGCTGCCCCGAAGATGCTAATTTGAGATTTATTTTTTGGCCACTTTTCAGTACTATTTTTTCAGTATTATCTGCCGAATCATACCGATAATCACCACCTAATACATTTCCAATCAGCTTTTTAGCCAACGAAATCATAGTTGGAGGATACCAACCGGCCAAATCTAAGTAATGCTCAATACCCCTACTAAATCGTACTTTTGCATTACTCACTGTCTCTAAATAAGTGAACGATGGAATATCTAAATCATTGTTATTTGGTCGAATATAACTCAAAAAACTACGACTTGCGGGTGTGTATGAATTACTTTGTGTTTTGCCAAAAACGTCGTCAAGTATTTTTGCACTTTTATGATATGTTTCTTGTATCCTAATTTGTTCACTTATTCTATTTTCTTCACTATTTTGCTCTAATTTAGAGGCCGTTTTAGTATGATACTCACTCAGCAGTTTCTTAACTTCGTTGATTACTTTTTCTAACTCATGACTTACTGTTATTGCTACTTTTTCATTTTTGTTAATTTCTATTTTTATCCAGTGTATGTTATTAAATTTATATTCAATGCATGATGATTGTAGGTTATAATTTTTGTAATAATTAAAAAATGAAATTTTAATTATTTTGACACAATAAGTATCTGAATAGTAGGGTTTGTAGCCATCTATTTTTTCTAAATCTTTATCTGATGCTATCTGCTTGAAAATATCCTCTCTGAGCCATTTAAAAAAATAAATCGCCTTTGCAATCGTACTTTTTCCACTGGCTTGAGGGCCAATAAATACCATGAAGTCATTGATTGGCAAATCAATAACTTCTACGATAGGTCCGAAATTTTTAATCGTTATAGTTTGCATCAATTTTCATTTAACTTATTTTCAACCTCACGCAACCGCACTCTGAGCTGTGCAATCCAGACTCCCAAGAGCATAAAGCCAATGACGGCTGGATAAAATACCCGCCGCATTTGATTGTCCATATCATATTGGCCAAAAGCTGGGTTGCCGCCATTACCAGGGTGAAGCGAGTCGTTGAGACGTGGCAAAATAAATATCATGGGTATAAAAACCGCAAAAGCGATGATATTATAAACTGCCGAAATTCTGGCACGGCGTTGGTCGTCTTCCATTGAGCCTCTCAGCACAAAGTAAGCCAAGTACATCAACATTCCGATGGCTACACTGTTGAGTTTGGGGTCGTTGGGCCAAGGGTCTCCCCAAGTGTAGTTGGCCCAAAGCGAGCCAGTCAAGCAACCCAATGCACCATAAACAACGGCGGTATTGGTATGTTCGACTGACCGAGTGTCGAACATTAAATCGTTGGTTTTTAAGTATTTGACAGCATTATAGACCGAAATACCAAGCAATAAAATCATGGCAAACCAAAGCGGCACATGGAAGTAAACGTTTCTGATACTTTCGTTCAATATCGCTCGGCGTGGTACTTGACCCAATAGTCCAAAAAATATTGTGTAGGTTAGTAGTACGATTGCGAGTATTTTCCACCAGTTTTTTTTCATATTATTTAATTTAATTGGGCATTTGCTGAACAAGAACGTAATATTTGATGTAATGCCGTACAGATAGCGCCGAGATTGGTAAGCAAAAGCGAGTGTGTGTCTTTTGTAAAAATAGTACCAGACAACATTCCAAACGACCAAACATCACCATTGGTTACGATGCCATATATGGGCAAATCGATACGTTTGTTAATGCACTGAATCGTGAACATTTCTAAGGCACATTGCGCCCAACCACCATCAAAGTCGTCTTTTTTGGCTTCGACAACAGCCAATAGTGGTAGTTCAAAAACTACTTTGCCTCGTTTGGACTGCCGAGCAATGGTATAGTCAGGAATACCTTTGAGGTCTTTGCTAAACTCTATACTACGATGACTCCACAGCATGAGATCTTGTTTGTATTCTTTCCAGATGGTTTTGAGAATAGGAAAAATAATCATTTCACAAATAGCTGCTTCTGACACATTGTACGAAAAATTATTTATTACAAATTGTATTTCATTGGCCAGTTCTTGTGGTACAGCCACGTTTGGTTCAGTTTTGATAAAATCATTTTCTTGATACATCAATTCGTGAGTTGCTATTACTTCGCCTATGTCCTTGTATTTCCTAAACGCCATTTTTGTCTGTTATTTATTTTCTATCATCGTGGCCAATGTTCCTAAAATCACTTCTATTTGGTCAATATATATTTCGCCTGCCAAAATACTAATTACATTTTGGTTCAATTTTAAAAATTTCCAGTTGCTGCCTGTCGTTACA
>JAYVJH010000621.1:0-3219 GCA_043769455.1 Runella sp.
TTGCCGTTGAACAGTCGTCAGTTATCAGTTACCAAATCTCCACCGTCTGTGTCCACTCCGTGGCCTGTGTCCTCACAGACCACCACAACCAAGCCCGACTATACTTTTCAGATGCAAAAACCATTTACTGTTCCCAACACGGCGGAGGAAGAGTTTAGGTATTTTTATGTGCCGACTTATCTAAAAAAAGATATTTATGTGTCCGAAATTGAATTTTTGCCCAGTAATCGCAAAGTGTTGCACCACAGCCGAGTAATGGTAGATACAAGCGGACGAATGGCCAAAATAGAGGGTATCAAAGCCGACGACCCCGCTCTGGCAACCTTCCAGCAAATACCAATGTCCGACCAGTTTTTGTATGGCTGGGTACCTGGCAACGATCGTATTAAGTTTCCGAAAGGTATTGCCAAAAAAGTAAAAGCAGGTTCTAATCTGGTAATGAATCTACATTATTCGCCATCGGCCAAAATCCAAACTGACCAGTCGAAAGTAAATTTTTATGTAAGTAAGCAACCTGTCGAGCGAGAGGTCAAGTCGTTGATATTGACCGAAGAAAATATATCGAACCAGCCTTTTTTGATAAAAGCCAACACCAAACCAGTTTTTTATATGACTCTGGGGCCAATCCAGCAGGATATTTCGGCTATATCAGTCATGCCGCACCTGCATTGGTTGGGTAAGTCGTTTAGGGCTTTTGCCATCACACCCGATGGCGACGTAGTGCCACTCGTCAAGATTGACAACTGGGATTTTAATTGGCAAATGACCTATCAATTTCAGACATTGTTACATATTCCCAAAGGCTCAACAATTATGGCCGAAGCCACTTTTGACAATACCGCCGACAATTTACTAAATCCCTTTAAGCCTGCCCAAGACGTAACTTATGGCTGGAATTCAACAGCAGAGATGCTCGAAATGGTACTATATTTTGTACCCTATCAAGCCGGCGATGAACTTATTAGACAATAATTGCTACCTGTCCACTTCGCCCATTACCATATCCAAAGAGCCGATAGTGGCCACCAAGTCAGCAATAAAACCCCCACGTACAATTTCAGATAAGACCGACAAATTATTGAACGAACAGGCACGGGCTTTGCAGCGAACGGGTACGTCTGAACGGCCATCGGTGCGGAAGAAAAAACCAAGTTCGCCTTTTGGATTTTCGGCACGGACATAAAAATCCATGGCTTTGGGACGTATTTTTTTTTGTACTAATGCCTGCGGATCAAAGTCGGAGGTTCGTTCGTATTTTTTGGTTAATTGTTCAATACATTGTTCTATCATCTTGA
This sequence comes from Runella sp., assembly GCA_043769455.1. Classification (GTDB taxonomy): domain Bacteria; phylum Bacteroidota; class Bacteroidia; order Cytophagales; family Spirosomataceae; genus JAYVJH01. Next base: position 1,296 of record JAYVJH010000621.1, read on the forward strand.
CAGACTCCCAACATTCGAGTACTCTGACGTTGTTTCGGTCCCAGCAATCGCCTACTGTACCAACCTGCCCCTGCCCGATTGGTATGTCAAAGTCAAGTTCTGGATAAACCGAGTAAGCATCGACTTTTCGTAAGTCCCACCGCAAGCCCGAGCCACGCAACACAGGCCCCGAGCAGCCATAATCAATAGCCACAGGCAACGGCAGCACACCGACATTGGCAGTACGTTCAATAAAAATCTTATTGTCAATCACCAACTGTTGTAGCTCCATGAGTTTGGGTTTGAGGTATTTGATGTATTCGGCGCAGCGTTCTTCAAAGCCCACGGGTAAGTCATAAAACAAACCACCGACCCAGATGTAATTGTATAACATTCTGGCCCCACAAGTCCACTCCAACATACGCTGTATATGCTCACGGTCTCGCATGAGCCACAAAAAAGGCGTGTAAGCACCTATATCGAGGGCATACGTGCCGATGGCCAAAAAGTGTGAAGCCAAACGGTTGAGTTCGGCCACAAGTACTCTGATGTATTCTATTCGTTTTGGTATGTCTTTGTCAATGCCCAACATTCGCTCCAAGCCCATGACATAAGCGTGTTCGGAGTTCATGGCGGCCATGTAGTCCATTCTATCGACATACGGAATAATCTGGTTGAAAGGCAACGACTGGGCATGTTTTTCAAAACAGCGATGTAAATAACCCAAATGCGGCACTACATCAACTACTATTTCGCCATCTGTAACTACTTCGAGCCGCAACACACCATGTGTAGAAGGGTGCTGTGGGCCGATGTTCAGCACCATTTCTTCTGTTTTTAGATTGCTGGCGTTGTATTTGGGGGTATCAGAAAGGGCGAAGTTTTCGGGCTTGTATTGGTATTGTGTCATGGAGAAGTCTATTCGTTAGTTATCAATTTTACCCCTGTTCCATTTTCTGAGCTATAAATTACCCGCCCAAAATCGAACGTTACACCACTGGCGGGGTCATTGACGATAAGCAACGAGCCGTCCATGTCCACGTAGTCGAGCAAGGGCAGTAGATGGGCAATAGCCGAAATGCCTACACTACTTTCGTTCATACAGCCCACCATCGTTTTCATATTGAGTGCTTTGGCTTCGGCAATCATACGGCGAGCGGGCGTAAGACCTCCGCATTTAGTAAGTTTAACATTTATGCCATGAAAATAACCTGCACACCGAGCCACGTCAGCCTCAACGATACAACTTTCGTCAGCAATGATGGGCAATACAGACTCTGAATATACTTTTTTCATACCAGCCCAGTCGCTGGCCGGGAGAGGTTGTTCTATAAACTCCACCCCCAGCTCTTTCAACACCAAAGCATTGGCTATTGTTTCGTCGGCTGTCCAAGCGCAGTTGGCATCGACTCTAAACGTAGCCGATGTGTGTTTGCGTAATTCTTGAACAATGGCCAAGTCGTAGTCAGTCCCGAGTTTGATTTTATAAAGCGGCCACGGCAATTCTTTCATTTTAGACACCATTTTGTCGATGCTATCAATGCCTATCGTGAAGTCAGTAATCGGGTTGTGGCCTGCCGACAAATCCCACGCTTCATACAATTTTTGGCCTCTTTTTTTTGCCCAAAGGTCATTGGCGGCTACGTCTAAGGCGCAGAGCGCAAAAGGGTTTGTTTTTAGAAATTGATTTGAAAACGTCCAAAAATCAGCCGGATTATGCAAGTCATAACTTTCTATTTGGGTACGATTTTTTTCTAATGTCTGAACCATTGACCGTATCATAATGCCATAGTAAGCATTTGAGGTAGCCTCACCGAAACCGCTCAAAGGGCCGTCTTGTAGCTCCACAACGAGGGTAGGTTGTAGGTTTCTAGAGTCGTGTGCAATCGTAAAAGTATGCCGTAGTTGGAGGTCGAACTGATGTAAAATGAGTTGCATCGAGAAG
>JAYVJH010000622.1:0-4241 GCA_043769455.1 Runella sp.
CATCTCAAAATGACCCCAAATCAATTAATAATTCCATATTCATTGAGCAATTCATGCCTAATGATATGATTAACGCAGCTTAAATGGCTGACATATTGAGTTTTATATACATTTAATTAATGGTAAAGGACTATCCAAAAAGAATTTTAAAGAAATGACCAGCCAACAAGTTAGAATACGGTCAAGAAGTCAATTTGGACCTCTTGCCAAAATAGACAGTACAGACAATGACAACATACAGTTAGGCTATGGTTTTGGGGTTGGGACTTTTACTACACCTTTTGGCAAAGCATTTTTTAAAGAGGGACACGATGAAGGCTGGGGACACTACTCAATTTGTTTCCCCGACAAAAAAATTGCATTTGTAATTATGACTAATAATGACAACGGAGAAGGTATTTTTAAAGAACTTTTGGCGTACAGCATAAGCGACACATTTACCCCTTGGCGTTGGGAAAATTATATTCCATACAATTACATTCCACCACCAACAACAAATATCTATAAAGTTACAACACAAGACTTGGATAAATATTTGGGTATTTATAGCAGTAAAAACCTACCCATTAAAATTGTAATAACAAAGAATAATCTAAACTTAATTGCACAAGCAACAGGACAAAATGCCTTTACTTTACAAGCGACTGAAAAAGACAAGTTTAGTTTTGCAGACGAAGGAATAATTTTAGAATTTAATTCATCGGACAAGTCAATAATTTTAAAGCAAAGTGGACAAACATTTAACTTTACGAGAGAATAAAACGGCACCCAACCGCACGGGCAGCCCCGTTTTGTTCGGGCGAACGGAAACTGCCAAAAATTTGTAAGTAATTGTACCGCACGGGCGGCCCCGTTTACTATTTTATATCAGCAGACGTTCGGGCGAACGAGTTCCAAAGCCCCCAACTTCGTAAGGCTCCAAAACGTTAATGGACATTAAACAATTTAAGACCATGATAAAAATTAAATTTTTAACTCGAAAAATCACATTATTTACTTTTGTTTTCTTTAACATTATTGTGTTGCCGTCCTCATCAAACGGGCAGTCTTCTTTGAATAGTCGTGATAAGCAATCTTGGATGCTATACCCATTTGAAAAGAAAGAAGGATTATTTCCTATTCTTAAACCTGATACAACATCGTTTTTTTGTCCCGTTACAAAAAAAGAAGTGAAATGGCAAGAAACGTATGTATTTAATCCCGCAGCAATTATAAAAGACGATAAGGTATATTTGCTTTTCAGAGGAGAAGATAAAATCGGTAAGTTTGGTGGTACGTCCCGAATTGGTATTGCTGAAAGTTCTGATGGGTTACATTTTACCAAACATCGAATGCCCGTACTTTTTCCAGACAATGATGCCAATTTGGAATATGAAAACGAAGGAGGATGTGAAGATCCAAGAATTGTCGAGAGCGAAGATGGTAACTATATTATGACTTATACGGCGTTCAACGGGAAGTTGGCAAGGCTGTGTGTAGCTACATCAAAAGACTTATTCCATTGGAAAAAAAGAGGTCTTGCCTTTGGCAAAGCTAAAAATGGAAATTACTCAAAACTGTGGTCAAAGTCAGGTTCGATTATCTGTAAAAAAATAAACGATAAATTAATTGCAACTAAAATAGATGGAAAATATTGGATGTATTGGGGAGAAACAGACATTTATTTGGCGACTTCTGATAATTTGATTGATTGGGAACCGGTGTTAAAAGAAGAAAAAACAGGTAAAATACTTTCTGAATACCTTGGAAATGGTAGTTATAAAATCCAATTTGACGAACCCAAATATTATTTCAAGATAGCAGTAGCCATCCGTAAAGGTAGATTTGATTCAGAATTAGTAGAACCAGGCCCTCCAGCATTGATAACCAAACAAGGGATTTTATTTATCTACAACGCTTCTAATAGTGGAAGTGAAGGCGATAAAAGTTTATCGAGTGGAGAGTACACAGTTGGTCAGGTATTATTTGACAGCAAAGACCCATCTTCAATCGTTGGCAGATGCGAAAAATATTTTCTAAGAGCCGAGAAGAAAAATGAAGTTTCGGGACAAATGTCAAATACTGCTTTTGTAGAGGCTCTGGTTCTGTTTAAAGGTAAATGGTTAATATATTATGTAATGGGAGAAGCTGGAATTGGTGTAGCTACTTGCAATAAAATTTTAGATTAAAGCAAATTTCATTACAATGAACACATTGCATTTATTTTACTTTTCTTTCTTTACTCTCTTAATGTATTTATGCTTTGTAAATAACGACAAAGGCTCTTTCAATTTTTACTTTTGGATTCAATTAGTTGAAATTATTGCAGTTATTATCCTAAATTTTCAAGTACCTAAGCATAGGAGTCGTGAGTATATAGTACGGTGTCGTGAATTAAATACAATGGGGCGGCCCCGATGAGTTTGTGGCAAGTGGGTCGGACTGCCGATGCGCTTCGGCAGTCCGATTCAAATCACAGCGGCAAACCCTCCCCCACCCGACCACAAGCTCTACTCGTTAGTGGCAACTCGTAAAAAACGCTCTCAGACACCAACAAAATAATTGGCTCAAGTGGGGCCAAAAAAGGGATGGGTATGGTTGTCGTTCAATAGATTGCTTTTTAGCTAAAAATGAAAAGGAGTGTCCCGAGGTATTAGAAAAATGCAAATTTTAAGCCCTAACTCGCATTTATTGTCAAAATACAAATTAGTACCGTACCTGAATATGCTCTCACGATTTGAATAATCTGTTTTGTGCAAAAGTTGAACTTGCCTAACCGTACCTTATTTGTTACCTTTGCAATTCATAATTTATAACTTATCACTCATAATTATTATCAATGGGTCTTCAATGCGGAATTGTAGGGCTTCCAAACGTTGGAAAGTCCACCTTATTTAGTGCCATATCAAGTGCCAAAGCAGAGGCAGCCAACTATCCTTTTTGTACCATAGAGCCTAACGTAGGCGTGGTCGAAGTGCCAGATGAGCGGCTCGGAATCTTGGAGGGGTTGGTCAATCCTCAAAAAATAATACCCACTATCATTGAGTTTGTGGACATAGCAGGCTTAGTGAAAGGCGCAAGCGAAGGGCAAGGATTGGGTAATCAGTTTTTGGCCAATATCCGTGAAGTAGATGCCATTATTCATGTTGTGCGTTGTTTTTCGGACGACAACATTGTTCATGTTGAGGGACGAGTAAACCCTGTGGCCGACAAAGAAATCATTGATTATGAACTGCAATTAAAAGACTTGGAGTCGGTAGAAAAAAAGCTACTCCGTGTCGAAAAGAACGCACGAGTAGGTGGAGATGCCAAAGCAAAAGCCGAAGTCGAAATCTTGAAACGTGTCAAGGAAACGCTCCAACAAGGCAAAAGCGCACGCTCAATTGGGCTGTCTGACGAAGAAAAAGAAATCATTACTGACCTACAACTACTTACTATCAAGCCTGTTATATATGCTGCCAATGTTGATGAAGCCTCTATTTTGACAGGCAACGACTACGTGGAGCAGCTACGAGCGGCTGTCAAGCCCGAAGGTGCAGAGGTCGTAATGGTGTGTGCGGCCATCGAAGCACAAATTGCCGAAATGGACGACCTCGACGAGCGACTGATGTATTTGGGCGAATATGGACTGACAGAATCGGGACTCAAAAAACTAATTCGGGCTTCTTATTCTATCCTAAATCTTATTACTTATTTTACGGCAGGTCCCAAAGAAGTGCGAGCATGGACGATTCAGCGAGGCTGGAAAGCCCCACAAGCCGCAGGCGTAATTCACACCGACTTTGAGCGGGGGTTCATTCGTGCCGAAGTCATCAAAATAGCCGACTACGTGCAGTACAAAACAGAAGCAGGCTGCCGCACGGCTGGTAAAATTGGTGTGGAAGGAAAGGAATACGTTGTAGCCGATGGCGATATTATGCACTTTCGATTTAATGTATAGCAATCATAGACTGCGACATAATTTATCGGAATTAGATTAAATCAATTTAAAGCCAAACCATGAAATACCTTTTAGGATACGACTTAGGCAGCTCATCTGTCAAGGCTACATTGCTCGACATCGAAACAGGCAAAGTAGTTGCCTCGGCTACATCGCCCGATACTGAAATGGCTATGATTGCCATACAAAGTGGCTGGGCAGAGCAACCATTGCCTGAATGGTGGGGTAATTTGGTAAAGGCAACTCAAAAATTAAAGGTCAAATATCCGTTTGAGGCCGAACTCGTGGCCAGTATTGGTATTTCGTATCAAATGCACGGATT
>JAYVJH010000623.1:0-3190 GCA_043769455.1 Runella sp.
TTTGTTCTAATTGTGTCATCGAAATACCCTCTGCCTTGGCAATAGTTTGTACCAATGGTGAATAAAAACGTGAACCATTAAGTTGCTGTTTTTCCACAACTGGCTGTTTTTCTAAAACTACCTCTGTAAATGGTATTACCGTTTCTGTTTCGACTGTATCAGTTACTTTGCTATTGCGAGCCTGTCCATTTGAATCGTTCTGATTGGTTTCGATTTTGATAATGACGCTATCAATAGCGACAATATCCCCTACTTTAATTCTAATTTCTTTGATAACACCACTCACCGCCGCTGGTACTTCGGTATCTACTTTGTCAGTTGCCACTTCAAGTATTGAATCGTCGGCTTCTACATAGTCGCCTACGCTTTTTAGAACTGCCAACACCGTACACTCCATGATACTTTCGCCCATTCGGGGCATAACCATTTCAAAAATCGCCATTTTGTTTTTATAAAAGGATAATAAATTATTATTTATGGGAATATAATATTCTGAGTTCTGTCCAAGTATTTAAGTAGTCGTGAGTATATAGTACGGTGTCGTGAGTTAATTACAATGCTATGAATCAGCAAGTTATCAAAATAAAAATACCGTATTACTTTTAGATGTGTACTTAATTATTGAGTGGCCAAGCAGTTTTTTAACAATTATGCTGTTTTAATAATTGTTTTTCGTAGCAATTCCAGCAAATAAGTAGCCGTCAGTTGGATATTCAACTCTCTGTATTCAGTTAATTGTAACCTTCGGGCCTTAGTGCCATTAGGGCCAGCGCACGCTATCCAGACCGTACCAACTGGCTTGTCGGGAGTGCCGCCCCCCGGCCCAGCTATGCCGCTGGTGGCTACACCATAAGTCGTCTTAAATTTATTGCGAACGGCTTCGGCCATTTCTACAATCGTTTCTTGGCTTACTGCCCCAAAACTATTCAAGGTTTCGGCTTGCACACCCAGTTCCAATGTTTTGGCTTCGTAGCTATATGCCACTACCCCACCCTCAAAATATGCCGACGAGCCTGGCACTTTGGTAATAAGGTGCGACAAATACCCCCCTGTGCAGCTTTCGGCTGTGGCTATGGTCTGGTTTTTGGTTTTGAGCAAATTGCCCACAACAGTTTCGAGTTCGTCGTTGTCAAACCCAAAAACATTGTCTTGAATCATCGGCAGCACTTTGTCCACTTCTGCCTGCGCTTCGGCTTTGAGTTGGTCTATGTCAGTACCTGTGGCCGTAAGCCGCAGTCGAACTTGACCATAATGTGGCAAATAAGCAAGTTTGATATGTGGCGGCAGGGCATCTTCCCAATGTTCTATTTTTTCGGCCAAGAACGACTCACCCAACCCTACTGTTTTTATCATTTTGTGATAAATAACAGGTGTCTGAAAGTGTGCTTGTAGTTTGGGCAACAACGCTTCGGTCATCAGATTTCTCATTTCAAACGGCACTCCAGGCATCGAAATAAAAACCGTGTCGTTGTGTTCAAACCACATTCCCGGGGCTGTTCCCCACCAGTTTTTGATATAAGTACAGTTTTTGGGCAAAGCCGCTTGCTGTCGGTTAAGCTCAGTCATTTCTCGGCCTCTTTTTTCAAAAAAACGAGTAATCAACGCCAGCGCATCTTCATTGATTTCGAGGGTTGTATCAAAATATTCACAAAACACTTTTTTGGTAATATCGTCTTTGGTTGGGCCCAAGCCACCAGTAATTAACACAACATCGACCCGTTTTTGGGCTTCGGCAAATGCGTCCAAAATATCCTGTTTGTTGTCGCCGACTGATGTTTTTCTGACAGGTCTGATACCTATTTTAGTCAGTTCTGTACCAATCCACTGCGTATTTGTATCGGTAATTTGGCCGAAAAGTATTTCGTCGCCAATGGTCAATATTTCTGCTTTTATCATTCTAATTAAATATTTCTCAAAATTAGATAAAATTCTTCGTAACCTTGTTCGTTATTGCATTGAAATTCGATGATAGTCATTAGTCAATGGTCGTTGGTCATGGATTATGGTGTCGTCTGAGAAGTATAATTTTACGAATAACTATTTTAAATTAAAAACAAAAAAATGAACAAAAAAATCATTATCGTATTAGTAATCAGTACATTTATGAGTGCTTGCGCTCAGTTTAACCCATCTCAACTTGGTGGGCTTTTGGGGCAAAGCACAGAGTTAAGTAGCTCAGAAGTGGTGTCAGGACTAAAAGAAGCCTTGAAAGTAGGCATAGACAATGGCTCATCGCAGGCTTCGGCCGTGGACGGTTATTTTAAGAACAGCCTCATCAAAATAGTTTTTCCGCCCGATGCCCAAAAAATTGAGGCTAAACTTCGTCAGATTGGATTTGGGCCAGACGTTGATAAATTTGTGTTGTCGCTCAACCGTGCCGCCGAAGATGCCGCCAAAAAAGCGAAACCCATTTTCTGGTCGGCCATTACGTCTATGAGTATTCAGGACGCATTAGGGATTTTGAAAGGCGACAAAAACGCAGCCACCGAATACCTCCGCAAAACGACGTATCAGAGTTTATTCAACGAGTTTTCGCCAGTGGTTCAGACCGCTCTCGACCAGCAAAACGCTACCAAATATTATTCAGATTTGGCCACGACTTACAACAAAATACCTTTTACCAATCAAAAATTAAACCCAGATTTACAAAAATATGCCACCGACCAAGCCATCAATGGGTTGTTTGTGTTGGTAGCCGACGAAGAAAAAAAAATCAGAGAAAACCCAGCGGCCCGTGTTACAGATATTTTGAAAAAAGTGTTTGCAAAGCAGTAAATCGAAAGCGATTTTGTGCAGAATTTTATCGGCAAATAATATTAAAAAATTGTAGATTTATAAATTCAACAAAAAACAATGACTAAAAAACTAATTCGATTTGACTGGGCTATAAAAAGGCTTTTAAGAGACAAGGCCAACTTTGCCGTTCTTGAAGGGTTTTTGAGTGAACTACTGTACGATACCATTAAAATTGAGCAAATCCTCGAAAGTGAAGCAAATCAAGAAACCAAAGATGACAAATTTAACCGAGTTGATATTTTAACTCATAATTCTAAAAACGAGCTAATAATTATAGAAATTCAGAGTACTTACGAACTGAAAACTCTACAGATTATATTATGAGGTAATTTTCAGCTGCTTCTTGGACCTCTTTTTCGGTAATAATACCCTCTTTTATCATTTTTTGAACCTG
>JAYVJH010000624.1:0-1721 GCA_043769455.1 Runella sp.
TTATTAACAACAGACCCAGAAAAAGACATGGCTATTTAAGTCCAATTCAAATATTTAACCAAAAAGTTGCATTTATTACTTGAATCTGCCTTATAAAAATAATAATCTTCAAATAGATTTTGATTGAGTCTTCACTAATTTTATTGAATAATTACAACTAAATTTGATACAGATTTAGTTGTAATTATATTTACCCTAAATACACAATCCCAAAACCTACGAACAATGCTCAATCGCCGTCAATTATTAAAAGCCTTTGGCCTTACTGCAGGGGCTACATCGCTCCTAATCGATGCCCAAGCCAGCGACTATCAGACTATTACGTTTTTAGACAATCCAGATTACAAAACCTTAGACAAACCTATTACAGCCATTGTGTTGGGTGCTGGCAACCGTGGCAATGTGTATGGCCGTTATGCAGTGGCTAACCCCGCAAATGTAAAAATGATAGGCGTAGCCGAGCCGATTGAGTTTAGGAACGAACGCTTTGCCAAAACGCATCAAATACCAGATAGTCAGCGATTTAAGACTTGGGAAGATGTATTCAAAGTTCCTAAATTTGCCGATGCCGTCATTATTTCTACTCCCGACTGGCTACACTACGGCCCAGCCATGAAAGCCATTGAGATGGGTTATAATATTTTGTTAGAAAAACCAATCTCGCCCTCTATCAAAGAATGTTTGGCCATATTAGAATCCGCCCGAAAGTCAAAAAGTATTATCGCCGTTTGCCATGTGTTGCGCTATACGGCTTATTTCAAAAAACTAAAAGGAATCTGTGATAGCGGTAACTTAGGGCCGATGATGAGTATCAATCATTTAGAAGGAATCGAGTATCAGCACTTTGCACACTCGTATGTGCGAGGCAACTGGCACGAGTCCCAAAAAACCAATCCGTTGATATTGGCCAAGTCATGCCATGACCTCGACATAATGCGCTGGCTCGCCAACAAACCCGCCAAACAAGTATCGGCTTTTGGAAATCTGAAATGGTTTAAGGCCAGTAACGCCCCAGTTGGCAGCACCGACCGCTGTACTGACGGCTGTAAAGTTGAGCGTGAGTGTCCGTTTTCGGCTATTAAAATCTACCACGAGCAGCGCAAACGTATTCACGTCTTGGACGTTCCCGAAGACTTGATGCTACAAGGCCCAGCAATATTAGAAAAACTCAAAACTACCGACTATGGCCGCTGTGTGTATAAAATCAACAACGACCAACCCGACCATTATACAAGTATCTATCAGTTTGAAGACGGCATTTTGGCTACCTTCGGCCTCGAAGCCATGACAGGCTGGGAAGCCCGCAAAACCAGAATCATGTTTGCTTATGGCGAAGTAGTGGGCGACAATGACCTGATAGAAGTAAACGATTTTAGAACCAAACAAACAACCAAATGGAAAGCCAGCGAGCAGACTGATTTTAACCAATCGGGTCATGGCGGCGGCGACTGGGGGCTGATTCAGAACTTTGCACAGGCTGTATCTCAAAACAAACCCGAACTACTGACTTCTACCATCACAGCCTCGGTCGAGAGCCACGTGATGGGTTTTATGGCCGAAGAAAGCCGTAAGACGGGAAAGGTTATGGAGGTTAAGGTATAAAAAAAAGGTGGGAATAGACTATTCCCACCTTTTATAGAGTGCGACATAACTATTCAGAAAGCTGAATAGGACTTTTCCAGAAAATGATATTCCAGAAATCTTCTATCCATTTTTCAGCA
>JAYVJH010000625.1:0-2142 GCA_043769455.1 Runella sp.
CGACCCAGAAAAAGATTTGGATTTAAAACTCCAAATGAAGTATTTTCGCAAGCAATCCAAAATGACGGACAAGTTGCATTTATGACTTGAATCCGCCAAGTATAGACCCATTTTGAAATAAGTGATATTTTATATTCAATCAATTCAAAATAGGTATTTTATTTTTTGTAGTGAATAAAAATACAGTCTAAGGATATTTTATTGTTTTTTTATGCTTCTAATTTAAGTGAAAATACACTTTGAAACATTACGGAACTATTATACAGAGATTCATTGAGAAAAAGGGAGATACAGAGAGAAGAGGTACTAAAAAGGCTCTGTGTATCTCTTTTAGAACTCTGCGAGTCTCTGTGTAACAAAAAAGTGCATTCAAGAATTTATAAAATCGCATATCCAAAATAAATAGGTCTGCGCTTTAAAACATTACAAAAAATTTGCCAATTCAAAAATAGATAGTACCTTTGTGCCGTCTAATAGACAGGGCCCATAGCTCATTCGGTTAGAGCATCTGACTCATAATCAGGGGGTGGTAGGTTCGATTCCTACTGGGCCCACCCTCAGTACAAAAAGCCGCTTAAATTAAGTTTTGAGCGGCTTTTTTGGTGTCCAAATCCTGCCAAAATTAAAATATTTGCCAAAACCCTGCCAATTCATAATTCAATCATTTATAACTGTATTTTTATTATTATAATGCACAAAACTATAAAGTAAATATTTTTATTGTGCTACCATTTATCACATATTGCTTTGTTTTATTATCTTTGTCGAAACCTTAAAATTAAAATCGAATGCAAAAACTAATTACTATTGTCGTATTGTCTTACGTTTTATTGGCCTGTACTACCCGTGTTTATTTGACTAAACCACTAATGCAACAAATGATAGACGATAACGTAAACCCCGAAAGAATACAGATTTTTACGGATTCTGAATTTTCATTTAACCTCGAAGATACAAAATCAAGCGTATTGGCAAGCGGAGGTACACTCAAGGTAAAAAAAGCAAGCAGCAAAGATGAAACGCATTTTCAGAAAGAACTGAGTTGTAAAATTGTCAGGCATGAATCTGACTTTTCGAGCATAACAGTACTATTTGAGGAGGGACATAGTGCCGTTGTCTGTCCGTTAGAAACAGGAAAAGAGACAAACAAAGACGAGCCTAAATATAGAGTTCCTACTACCTTTAACTATGACGGGCAAGCTGTTAGACAAGATGTGCTTTTTAGAAACGTCAATTTTTATATTTTGCGACAATATTCGGACATTAACAAAAAAAATACAAGAAAAGTAAAGGGCGTAATTGTACGGTAATTTAAAAGTCCCCCAACCCCAGTACTAAACAAAATACGGAGGTTGCTTAGGACTTAGGCTGGCATTGAAGAATACCGTAAGCCCAATTATACTTACTACACAAACGGTAATATGCTGATAGGATTAAAAGATTGTTTACGTAGCCTGTGAAGACACAGTATACGTAAACAATTAAAAAATCAATTACTTACACCCTTTTCGATACCAAAATCTCTTTGCTACTTAAATTGCTTTAAATCATTCATTCATAACTCTACATTAGTACTTATATGCCTAACTTTACCATTTTTGCTACTAATCAAACCCTCGGCGAGTTCAAAAATTATCAATTAGCAACAGTCGATGGTTCAAAAGCCCAAACGCTGGCTGCGTTTTATGGCGAAATAAAAAGAGAGCTTGAACTTCCAGATTATTTTGCCAATAACCTGGACTCGCTTGACGAAATGATAAATGATTTGGAATGGATAGAAAACGAAAACGTGGCCATTGTTTTCAAGAACACAAGTTTACTATTGGCTGGAGAAAAAAAGCCTAATAAACTCATTGATATGCTCAATTTGTTAGATGCTACTGCCGAAGACTGGAAATGGTTAGACGAAGAAGACGGTTATAGAAAAAAGAATTTTATCGTTTTGATTGAACATAGCCCCCGAATTGTCAAAATATTGGAACGTGAAGAAATAGCATTTGACGAAATTTAACGCCTACTAAAAACACGTAGTTCATATTTATTGGGAATTTCGAGTTCATAAAAATTGGCTACATACAAATTATTATCTTTCAGCTCTACATGAGAGGTCGTAATGGCAGAATTGGACGACAGCGAGTAGCG
>JAYVJH010000626.1:0-2281 GCA_043769455.1 Runella sp.
ACTGTTCGTTTAAGATATTCTATAAATACCAAATACGCTTTTTCTAAGGTTTTGACTTGATAACTCACAAAATAAGTCAAGTCATTTTCGTCGGCTTCGGTATATCTAAAAGCCCTGTAATATTGCTCTCGGCTGTCTAAAATAATACTCGAAATAGATAAATACTCCGTAAGCCAATAACCCTGCCGCAGCATATACCAATAAAACAACGCCCGGGCTGTACGTCCGTTGCCATCAACAAATGGGTGAAAATAGCCAATCATAAAGTGAACAATGCTGGCCTTGACGATGGGGTGAATAAAAAACGAGTCGCCTTCGTCATTAAAAAACGCTAACAGTTCAGTTATAAAATCACCTAAAATTTCTGCTTTGGGTGGTATATGTACTATCTCGCCATCAATCATATCCACTACATTTACATCGTCTGATATTCTTAATTGGCCCTCATCTTCAGCTTTCTCCAATGTGTTGGCTGTTATCGTTTCGTGTAGCTCTAATAGGTTTTCAAGTGTCAATTTATCTTTTTTGTGTGCTACTATGTACCTGATTGCTTGATAATTATTGACAATCATACGCTCAGAATGGTTTTGTGGGCTTCTGTTTTTTTGTAGCATATCTTTCGCCACCAACCGAGTGGTTACTGCACCCTCAATCTGGCTCGAAGTAATAGATTCTTCAAAAATGGCATTTAACAAATATTGCCGCCTGTCTTGTTCGGTACTGAGCGGCGTGTTGGCCAACACATCGCCAAAATTTCGGTCAAACTCGTGTAGTTTTTGTTGTAGATAATTGGTGAGATTAAGATTGAACTTTATTGTTGTGAATGAAACCGTTTTGTAGTTAAATTGTCTCAAATCTTTAATTATACCCCATAATTTTTCCCCTTGCTCTTTTTTTTGTACTTGATATTTTACTTTATCCCAATAATAATATTCTCTTTCGATTTTTAGAATAGCCTTTTCAAGTTCTGGATTTTCTTTTAAATAATCGGATATAAAGGCCTTATCCCCAGTAGAAGATAATTCTGTGAACGATTCACGAAATATCTGCCCAAAAATCCCAAGCAGACTTTTTTCAACTTCTGGTACAGGTTCTAATTTTTTCATATTTTCTAATATTTCCAAAACATTGTAAATTTGGGAATATTTGTAAATAACTTATTATTTATTATTATTTCCTAATTTATAATAAATTAGGAAATAATAATAAATAATAAGGCGAGCTACCCAATCGGTAACTCGCCTTTTTTGTATTATTATTGGCTATCTATTTTCTCGTTTTTTCAACGCCATTCACTGCATAAACTCGGTCGCAAGTACCTGTGCCGTAGTCTATTGTAGTTTTGGTTTTGTCAGTGCGCTCTATTTCGATTGTACCCGCCACTGGCAATACGCCACTTGTACCAAAACACGCATTTTTGATAAGTAAGTCTTTAATAGTAGTCGATTTGAAACTCTTGCCATCGCTACTGACAGCCGTCGTCGTGCCAGACATCAACACCTCATCATCACCACTGCTGATTGTTCCTTTCATGTCCATTCTGCGAGATTTGGTACTTTCAAACGTTATAACTTTGCCATTTTCGAGCGTAATAGTTGTTTGGGTAAAACTTTCCTTGGTAATAGGCTTGCCATTTTCGAGTACTATTGTCATGGTTTGTTTGCCGTTGATTTTCTTTGCTCCCTGCTGAAAATCTTGATATACAACAGTCTGAGTAAAAAGCCCTGTCGTTGGTTTGGCCGGAATGGTTATGGTCATTTTGCCACCCACCATTTTATTATTACACGTCCGAACGGCCCCAAAGTCCACTACAACAGTCGTAATGCCGTTTGTTGTTGTAGTCTTGGTAGTAGCGCAGTTGTCGAGTTTGAGGTTTTTGCCCAAACTATCGGTAGCGGCCAGTCGCATATTGCCAAAGCCGCCAACGAGTGAGTTCTGATAAGCAAAGATAGCCTCAGTTTCATCACTAATAGTCTGATGGTCTTCTACCATCTGGTCTGTTTGGGTTGTTACGATGTCTGTATTTTTATTACACGACACAAACACAAAAAAGACTACGCTACAAATACTTAGTAGCTTCAATAATTGGTTTACTTTCATTAGTTAGTTGTTTAATATAAATAAATTGATCATTGATATGTTTGACTAACGAAATATAAAAAGGTTTAATTGCTTGAAATAAAATTAAAAAACCTCGCCGACAACGCCAGCGAGGTTTCGATAACCCTATCCCTATTATAAACTACTTTTCTCACAAAGTATATCTGTACTGTGGCTCTGT
>JAYVJH010000627.1:0-1855 GCA_043769455.1 Runella sp.
AGCATGGAAAACCTCTGTACCCATACGAAGCGACTCCGAAAATGTAGCCGCTTTGGTGGGCATTACCATAAACTCTTGAAAATCAATGGCATTATCGGCGTGTGCGCCACCATTCATGATATTCATCATAGGCACAGGTAGCGTATTTGCACCCACTCCACCAATGTACCTAAACAATGACATACCAGCTTCTTGTGCGGCAGCTTTGGCCGTAGCCAACGATACTCCCAATATAGCATTTGCCCCCAATTTACCTTTGTTGGCAGTTCCATCAAGTTCAATCATAATCTTGTCAATTAGATTTTGCTCAAAAACCGACATTCCCAACAGTTCAGGGTATATCAACTCGTTTACGTTTTGTACGGCTTTAAATACACCTTTGCCGCCATATACTTTTTTATCTTCGTCTCTTAGTTCTACAGCCTCGTGTATGCCTGTAGATGCACCCGACGGCACAGCCGCACGACCCATAAAACCGTTTTCGGTGCGTACTTCTACTTCGATGGTAGGGTTACCACGTGAGTCCAGAATTTGCCTGGCATGAACTGATTGGATAGTACTCATAGCAATAATGTGTGTTTAGTAATAATAGTGAATGCGATTGAGTTACAAATTAACAAAACTTTTTACTACTTATACTTGTTTTCACGGCTTTTTATGGTCGGTTGGCTAAAACATTAACTTAAAATTGAGGCTACGTTTTTGATATACGCTCGTGTTGTTTTCGCCCCAGCCACCAATAAACCAACGGCAGCAGCATGGTTGAGGTAAGTAGCCCCAACGTCATACCACCCATAATAGCCAGTGCCAGCGGGCGTTGTAGTTCGGCCCCCAGCCCTCCCGAAAACACAACGGGCAGAACACCCAGTACGGTCGTCAAAAATGTCATTAACTGCGATTTAAGACGTTTTTTTCCTGCCAATCTAATAGTTTCGGTCAGCGACAACTGTACGTCTGAGCGGTTCATGGTGTCTATTTTCAAAATAGAATCATTGTCCAAGATTCCAATCAAAACCACCATACCAATAACCGACATGATGTTGAGGCTGTCATTAGCCAAAAGCAACAAAATCACGGCTCCCGAAAGCCCCAATAAAATAGTAAGCATAACAATCAGCGGTTGTGTGAGCGACTCGAACTGGGCGGCCAAAATAAAAAACAACAATGCCAACGCCACCACAAACACTACGCCCAGCTCGTTGATTATGGCTTGATTCTTAAAAAAACTACCCGTAAAGCTAACCGATAAATTGGGTATGTTCTCGAGAATTTGTCTTACTTGATTTTGGGTTTGTGGTACATTTTTTACGTCCAAATCAAAAGGCACAAAATAACCCTCTCGCCCAGCGTATAGTGTTTTGTAGTCGTTTTGGGGTTGAATGTCAATCAGTTGCCGCAGTGAAACGTTTTGGTTTTGGCGGTTTAGTACAGTTGTTTCGTTCAATAATGTTTCAGTTTGGCCTTCTTGTCCTCCCAACACTATCGGCACATATTTTTGCTCGGCTTTTAGGCTTCCTAAGTTATTTTCATTAAAAATCGTTTTCAAAACACTCTGTACTCGCTCAAACGGCACATCATAAAGTAACAGTTTGTCGGCAGCAATCTTGATACCAAGTTGCTGTTGTTGGGGCGGCAGGGTTTGCGACAAGCCTATTTTAGATAGCAATTTATTAGCTTCTTCAATACTTTCAAAATTGGGTACAACATTGTTTCGATTGCTCGACAGTCGTATTTGTAATGGGGCTTCTGATGTAGAAAAAAGTTGCTCAAAAATATTTTTGGCAGGACTAAAACTAAGCACCGCCTCTGGAAATAGTCGCTTGACTTTGGCCGAAAGTTCATTAGTAAGTTGCTG
>JAYVJH010000628.1:0-3164 GCA_043769455.1 Runella sp.
CTATCTCAATAGTTCACTTTTTGAAGACTCGGCCTTAGAAAGTGCCGTTTTGAGCATTGAGATTCTCAAAGACCGACTGCTGATGCCCTATATGCCCAATACCGTGCTACAAGACTCAGATGGAAGGCCGCGCCGAGGAAACGTAAAAACCCTCAAATACCTGTTTGACTTCCTGGATTCTTACGACTTTGGCTCGGCACCTGCCGCCGCCGCTGCCGAGGGTGATGCCGTTGTTGAAGTCAAGAGAGCAGATGTTATCAATGCGGCTGTGCTGGGACTGATATTTGAAAAACTCAATGGCTACAAAGATGGTAGCTTTTTTACGCCTTCGTTTATAACTATGTATATGTGCCGCCAGACCATCAGACGGGCCATTTTACAAAAATTTGAGACCTATCTCAACCACCCAATCAACAACTGGCAAACGCTCAAAAACCACCTCGACAACGACTACCGAGACCCCGCCAAACGCCAAGCCTATAACAACCTGCTCAACAGCATTAAAATTTGCGACCCAGCCGTGGGGTCGGGGCATTTTTTGGTGTCGGCGCTCAACGAAATGATAGCCGCCAAAGCCGACCTCAAACTACTACAACACCCCAACGGTACACGCCTCAAAGACTATGAAATAAGCATCGAAAACGACGAACTCATAGTCTGGGACGAAGAACAGGGCCAAGATTTTAGGTACATCGTAGGTAGCAGCGGCAAAGCCAAACCACACATACAACTCACCCAAGAAACGCTTTTTCACGAAAAACAGACCATTATCGAAAATTGCCTTTTTGGGGTGGACATCAACCCCAAGTCGGTGTCGATATGCCAGCTAAGGCTCTGGATAGAACTACTCAAAAATGCGTATTATTGCCCGCTGCCCCCTGAAGTAGCCCCCTGCTCTCTGAAGGGGGAAACTATAGAAACTCCCCCTTCAGGGGGCAGGGGGGCTACTTCGGCGGGCAGCGGGCTACTTCAAACTCTGCCCAATATCGATATTAACATCAAAACTGGCAATAGCCTCGTCAGTAGGTTTGGCCTCGATACCGACCTCAACAAAGCCCTCAGAACCGTAAAATATAACATAAACCAATATAGGAGCTTTGTGAACGACTACAAAAACGCCACCAACAAAGAACAAAAACGAGGACTGCAAATAATTATAGAGGGTATAAAAAACAATTTTAGAACCGAAATAGTCAAATATACCAATCCCAAAATACTCCAACTCAACAAACTCAAAGAAGAACTCTATGTACGTTTTGAGGGCAATGCACTGTTTGGCTCGCAACTATCAGAAAAACAAATCATTGAACGAGATAACCTGACCGAAAAAATAAATAAACTAAGCCTCGACCTCAAAGATACCATCGACTCGCCTATCTACCGCAATGCATTTGAGTGGCGGTTTGAGTTTCCAGAAGTACTCGACGATGAGGGCAATTTTCTGGGCTTTGATGTCGTGGTCGGAAACCCGCCGTATTTTTCATTGAGCCAAGAACCCATTTATAAAAACCTGTCTGGAATTTATGAAACCTACTCGCCCACAAATGATATTTATGCTTTGTTTTGTGAATTGTCAAACAATATACTGAAAACCAATGCTATAAGCTCGTTTATTGTATCTAACAAATGGCTAAGAGCCAATTATGGAAAACCACTGCGTAAGTTTTTGGCTGAAAAAACAAATCCAATTCAACTGATTGATTTTGGGCAAATTTTACTTTTTGAGAATGCTATCGTTCATACCAATATTATAACGTTTGAGAAAAAAACACCACAAAACCAATTAGAAGCCTACGAGTTTGAAACAAATATAATGCCCGAAAAATTGGATTTGAACGTTTATTTTGAACAACATAAAATACGAAATTTGGTAGTTGGTCAAGATGTTTGGAACGTTATATCAGACGATTTGGCGATACTAAGAACTAAAATAGAAACGCATAAACAACTCAAAGACTGGGATATAAAAATCAACTTTGGTATAAAAACTGGCTATAACGAAGCCTTTATTATTGACGAAACCACCAGAAACGAGTTGATTGACCAAGACCCAAAATCGGCAGAAATCATCATGCCAATTTTGCGTGGCCGAGACACTCGTAAATATTATGCCAATTTTGCGAGGCAATGGCTTATCAATACTCAAAATGGAGAAAGCATTACGGTAAATAATGTAGAAAAGGATATTATCAAAAATGAAACTGATTTTACTGTACAAATAGATGGCACTTGGACGAACACCAAACGTGTCGAATGGCTACGAAATAACCATATACGCATAAACAGGGTCGTTGCAGAGGTGGATTATCCAAGTGTTTATGAGCATCTAAAAAAATATCAGAAAGAACTTGAAATAAGATTTGATAAGGGGCAAGACTGGAGTAATCTACGAAATTGTGCCTATTTGGGCGAATTTTCAAAGGAAAAGATAGTTTTTTCAGAAATTGTGAGTGAGCCTCAATTTTATTTGGACACTGAGGGCTACTATCCAGAGGCTACGGTGTTTTTTATGACTGGCCAATCGCTCAAATATTTATTGGCATTACTTAACTCAAAAGCGGTTACTTTTTTCTTTAAGAGTTTTTATATGGGTGGGGAGCTGGTTGGTAAAATTCGCTACAAGAAAGCATTTTTGGAGCAAGTTCCCATTCCTAAAATCTCGCTTGAAGCGCAAGCCCCGTTTATTGAAAAAGTAGAAGCGATATTGGCCATAAAAAGAAATCTTCCAGTCGAAGACTGGGGTGCTGCCACTGCCTTAGAGGCCGAAATCGATGGCATGGTTTATCAACTTTATGACCTCACGCCAGCCGAAATAGCGGTAGTTGAGGGGCGGTGAGCATCAAGCAAGCGTGCCACGGTTTAGCACTATGGCACGCTTAGGATTTACGCAAAATTCACTAAAAAACATCTTTTTTATTCCCAAAACTCTATTCTTCTTACCGTTTGTGTCAGAAAACTGACTATTTAAGTATTTATTCAAAACCAATACGGTCTTTTAATTTTTATAACTTACTGATTAACAGTATTGTATTTAACTCACGGCTACTTATTCCACGCAGTCCAATTGAGCAGTCTATATATCAGCCTAAAAATAAAGTAGGCCACACATCTCTGATGTGTGGCCTACTAAGACATACAATTATGGACTATTTTTTCTTTTTTAA
>JAYVJH010000629.1:0-3309 GCA_043769455.1 Runella sp.
ACCTCTGGAAGGGCAATGGGTGCTTAACGCCTCTTTGTATGACATCAGGGAGTATTTTCAGGGCCGAAACGACACAGGAAAAATGAATAATCAAAGTGATGACGAAGTTTATACAGCCCTAATAACTGACCTGCGAAACGCACTCAAAGTAGTAGCCCAAAAAATTGAGCCGAAAGTATATCAATATGGATTTCTGAAATCCTAAAAAAATAGTAACACCACCCAACGACAAAACCAAATGAACCACAAACTCGAAACACACGAACAGTACGCACTCATACACCTCCAAGAAGAAACCTTTGGTGGAGACGTAGCGGCCGAATTTGAAGAACTCGCCCGAGAGCTATTGCAAGACGAATACAATAACCTCATTCTTGACTTCGGCCCCACCAAAAACATTGACAGCGATGGCATTGTTATTTTAAAGAAAGTAAACTTTTTGTGCGGCAGAGAGTTAGGTGTACTGGTGCTGGTGTCGGAAGATGACGATTTTTGCGATAAGCTCGACAATG
The DNA here is from genome assembly GCA_043769455.1 of Runella sp. Taxonomy (GTDB): domain Bacteria; phylum Bacteroidota; class Bacteroidia; order Cytophagales; family Spirosomataceae; genus JAYVJH01. The sequence goes on from JAYVJH010000629.1 coordinate 513, forward strand.
CCAAAATTCGTGATGCTGTCATATTGTTTACAGTCGAAGAAGCCATAGATGCTGTTTTTATGAATGATTTAGAAAACGAATTTGGTGCAGAAAGCGACGACTTTGAAGATGACGAACTCGACCCCGAAGGTTTTGAAACTGGTAAACCCGAATAAAAAAAAATGACTTTTATTGTTACTATCCTTGGCTCAGGCTCGGCCACTCCAGCACCCAACCGCTACCCAACATCACAATTATTGACTTATGACAACGAGTGTTTTTTGATTGACTGTGGCGAAGGTACGCAGTATCGACTACTCGAAATCAAGTTTCGACCGAGCCGCCTCAAAGCCATTTTTATTAGCCACCTCCACGGCGACCATTACTTTGGGCTTGCACCGCTGCTGTCGAGCCTCAACTTAGGCGGGCGTACCGATAAGCTCTATTTATTTGGTCCCAAAGGCTTAGACACAATATTGGAAGTGATTTTTAAACACTCCGAAAAAGCCTTTAATTTCCCACTTCAATTTGTCGAAACTGACACACGAAATCAGACACAAATATTTGAAAATCAAAGTATTACAGTAAAAACTATCCCCTTAGACCACAAGATAGACTGTGCGGGTTTTTTGTTTACCGAAAAAGACAAAAAGTATAATATCAAAAAAGACACTTTGCCTGCCGACATTAGCATTGAACACATCAAACAACTCAAAGAAGGGTTGGACGTAATAGACGAAGACGGCGGGTTGCTTTATTCAGTAGCTGAATATACGCTGCCACCATCGCCCAGTCGTAGCTATGCGTTTTGTTCAGACACTCGTTTTAATGAGCAAACGGTAGGCTATCTGCAAGGGGTTGATTTGCTGTATCACGAGGCTACTTTTTTGGACGAACTCGCCATTCAGGCCACCGAGCGGTATCACTCAACACCAAGTCAGGCGGCTATTACGGCCTTGAAATCGGGTGCAAAAAAATTGATAATTGGTCATTTCTCGTCTCGCTACAAAACCTTTGAGTTGTTTCTCAATGAAGCACAAAGCGTTTTTCCTGACACCGAACTGGCTCTTGATGGGCTGGTTTTTGATGTTTGAAAATAAAGTATTGTTTTTGATGCCGTAAAAAATTCGTTGCAATTTTAAGGAGTCGTGAGTATGTAGTACGGTGTCGTGAGTTAAATACAATACTGTTAATCAGTAAGTTATCAAAATAAAAATACCGTATTAGTTTTGAATAAGTACTTAAATTAGAGTTTTTTGTCAATTTTCACGTACTAAAAACACAAAACCAAAACACCTGCTATAAGCCTCTTTTTTTATGATTGTTATCTAAACCAAATACATACTCCAACAAGATTGCTACAGTACCAAATTTTATATATTTGTGGCACTAATCCATCATACAACTCTGTACTTCGATACAAATATAATCATCTAAGACTCCACTAAGGCTCGTACCAATGAGCCGTTCGGGCCTAACTCCCAGCCTCTAATAAATGTCTTATGGGCTTCCGAAAAAAACTCAGTATCACGTCATCTGAGATTTACACGCCAACCCAACGCTCAAACCATGCTCCTTGTGCTGAATACTTAGCAACGAATTGATGTGTTTTATTAAATCTAATTTGTCTATTATCTCACTTACTAAGCCTGAGTGATTGAGTGGTTTACTATTTTGTGTTCTGCAAAGCTAAAAAAATATTTTTTTAGCTTTGCGCGCAAGAGATATGCAGATTTAGATAAATTTATGGTAAAATATGAAAAAATGTTATTAAAATTGCAGATAAATCCTTCAATCATCACATGAAAAAATTATTCTATACTGCGGCATTTTGTTGCACATTTTGTGCAGCCCAAGCCCAGCGTACTATGGCCACAGTTGCTACGGCCTCGCCTGCACCAAAAGAAGAAAAACTGACTTTGGGCATTATTCCCTTCAATGCCGATGCCACAGTCGTTACCGAACACAGCACGACCATCAAGGGGCAAAAAGTGCCGTTTGTGGCTACAACAGGTACAATGCCCGTTTTTGATGAAGACGGCAAGACCATTGCAGGACTTTTTTATAATTATTATGAACGTAGCGACGTAAAAGACCGTGCCGCTCGGCCATTGGTTATTTCGTTCAATGGCGGGCCGGGGTCGGCTTCGGTCTGGATGCACATTGCCTACACCGGCCCACACTTGCTGAATATCGACGACGAGGGTTATCCTGTTCAGCCTTATGGAATCCGTGAAAACCCGTATTCTATTTTGGACGTGGCCGATATTGTTTTTGTCAATCCTGTCAATACTGGCTACTCTCGGCCTACAAGTAAAGAAACCCCAGGCTCAAAGTTTTTTGGGGTCAATGCCGACATTAAATATTTGGCCGAATGGATTGGGACTTTTGTAACACGTAACAATCGCTGGGCTTCACCCAAATATTTGATTGGCGAAAGCTACGGCACCGTTCGGGTGTCGGGTTTGGCCAATCAACTACAAAACAACCAATGGATGTATTTGAATGGTGTGATTTTGGTCTCGCCCACCACACTTGGTATAGAGCGTGGTGTAGTGTCTGAGGCTGCGCTCAAATTGCCTTATTTTGCAGCCACGGCTTGGTATCATAAAATGCTACCCGCCGATTTGCAGAAAAAAGACCTACCCGAAATGCTCCCCGAAGTAGAAAAATTTACGATCGACGAGCTACTACCAGCCATGAGCCGAGGCGGATTTTTGGACGACAACAAGCGCAAAGAAATAGCCGCCAAAATGGCTCGATATTCTGGATTATCCGAAAAAGTATTATTACAAAACAACTTAGATGTACCGCTTGG
>JAYVJH010000630.1:0-4281 GCA_043769455.1 Runella sp.
AGTAAACGCTCTGGCTCGCTGATTGAAACTTGTTTTTTCATAATGCAAATTTGTATTATTTTAATATAAATTTCCAAATTGTTTTGTCATTCTCTATAATTTTTTCAAAATGAACACATTATCTCACTACACTGTATTTTCAGATTCTGTAAATAAAAGAGCAGAAAGCATCGTTTTTGGTACGAGAACAAGTAATATGTTTTTGGTATCAAGCAAAATAAAAGAGCAATTACAAAACAATAGCTTTGATGATATACCCGAAACGGTATTGCAAAAATTGGTTGAAGCCAAAATAATTGTACCAGACGATGAAAATGAGCTGCTGAATGTGGTAACAGAAAACAAAGCTACAACAAACGATAGCCAAACTCTCTACGAAGTCATTCAGCCCTCTGCCAACTGCCAATTGGGTTGCTATTATTGTGGTCAAAGCCACACCAAAGACTATTTAACAGATGAGTATTTTGAGGCTTTATTGAGCCGTATGAGGCAAAAAGCAGAGAAAAAGGCACATTCAAGTATGTATATTGGCTGGTTTGGTGGCGAACCGCTGATGGCCTTGCCGCAGATACGTGCGCTTACGCCAAAGTTACAAGCATTGGCCGCCGAGTTTGGCATGAGCTACGGGGCAAAAATTGTTACCAATGGCCTAAGCCTCAAAGAAAATATTTTTGTGGAGTTGGTTACAAAATTGGGCATTGATAAAATAGAAATTACGCTTGACGGCACAGCAGAGTTTCATGATGACCACCGCTACACCAAAGAGGGCGGCAAATCGTTTGATTTGATTTTCAAGAACTTACTCGCCATCTGCAACCGTCCCGATTTTGAGCAATTGGGCTGCCCCATATCAATACGTTGTAATGTCGATAAACGTAACTGGGAGGGAGTGTCGCCGCTTATCAAGCTATTGGCCGAGTATGGCTTGCATAAAAAGTTGGCTTATTTTTACCCTATCGGTGTTTATTCGTGGGGCGGCAACGACGCACACAACGCCTCGCTCACCAAAGAAGAGTATGCCGCCAAAGAAATAGACTGGCTAATAGAAATGTTTGAGGCGGGTTTTACGCCTTCGGTTTTGCCTGGTCGCACCAAACAGGTGTGTATGGCGGTGTCGTCTGAGTCAGAGATGTACGACCCTTTTGGCAACATCTTCAACTGCACGGAAGTATCGCTCACAGATGTTTACAAAAATACGCCCTACACGCTCGGCAATCTAAAAACCAATCCACCCGAATTTGATAAGGTACATAGGCCACTCACTGACTGGAACGAGACCCTATTGACCGACCAGTTTCCGTGTCATACCTGCAAAATGTTACCTGTTTGTGGTGGTGGCTGCCCTAAGTCATGGCACGAAGACATGAGGGCTTGCCCTACGCCCAAATTCAACATCAAAGAGCGTTTGGCATTGGCATACATAGTATCAAAAGCCGATATTAAAGCATTATTAGAAGAATAATGGAGTACCTTAACCCACTTGATTCTACTGATTGCGGCCCTACTTGCTTGCGTATGATTGCCAATCATTACGGACGTGAGTATAGCAGTAATTTCTTACGCAAAATTAACTACCTCAACCGTCAGGGTGTGAGTATCTATAATTTGGGCAAAGCAGCAGAACAAATTGGTTTTAAGGCTATTGTAGGCGAATTATCTTTGAAATATTTAACAGAAAAAGCTGCACTGCCATGTATTTTGTATTGGGACAAAAGCCATTTTGTAGTTTTGCACCACATCAAAAAATGTAAAAAACTATTCAGCAAAGAAACTATTTATGAGTTTCATTTAGCCGACCCCGGCACAGGCAAAATAAAATTGGACGAGGCTACCTTTACAAAATATTGGCTCGGCGATATGAAAAAAGGCTTCGGGCTTTTTCTTGAGCCTACTACGGTTTTTTATTCGTACCAATCCGATGAAGACAAACCACAGAAAACAACGCTCAAAAGTGCCTATCAGTTTTTGGCAACTTATTTTTCTCGCTACAAACAAAATTACTTTCAAGTAGTAGTTTCGATGGCGTTGGCGGCATTTATTTCATTGTTGTTTCCGTTCTTGACACAGAGCATTGTCGATGTGGGCATTGCCCAAAAAGACATTGATTTTATTAAACTTGTATTGTTTTTCCAGTTGGCTCTTTTCTTGTCCAACACGTTCAGCGACATTATCCGTAGCCATTTATTGCTACACATCAGCGCACGGATAAACATTTCGATTTTGTCAGATTTCCTGACCAAGTTAATGAAATTGCCGATGTCGTTTTTTGATTCTAAAATGTCAGGCGATTTGGTACAGCGCATCAACGACCACCAGCGTATCGAGCAGTTTATAACATCCTCGTTGCTCACTACGGCCTTTTCGGTCATCAATTTAGTAGTTTTTACGGTTGTGTTACTAAACTACAATTTCACGATTTTTGCTGTTTTTATTGTCGGTAGCCTTTGTTCTGTAGTTTGGACGTTGTTGTTTATGCGTTGGCGTAAGTCGTTAGACTACAAGCGGTTTAGAGCATTGTCAAGCACAAACGAAAAACTGTACGAGATGGTCAATCAGATGCCCGAAATCAAACTAAACGGTTTTGAAAAATATAAACAATGGGAATGGCAAGAGATACAGGTGCGACTCTTTAAATTAGATATTTCGCACCTTACGTTAGAGCAATACCAACGCATTGGCTCTGACTTTTTTGACCAACTAAAAAACATTACGATTACGTTTTTTTCGGCCTATAGTGTCATCAGAGGCGAGATTACGTTTGGTATGATGTTGGCTATTTCTTATATCGTTGGTCAATTAAATGTGCCTATTCATCAGTTGATTAGCTTTTTTAATGTTTTTCAAACCACCAAAATAGGAATTGAGCGTATGAACGAAGTGTATGGCGAAGAAGACGAAGAAAAAGGCGAATCAATAACGCAACTGAGCCAGCCTAAAAACAGTTTTGAGGGCATAGAACTACACAATGTTTCGTTTCGCTATGGTGGTAGCAGTTCGGAAAAAGTACTCAAAAACATTGATTTACAGATTCCCAAAGGAAAAACAACCGCCATCGTAGGCAGTAGCGGAAGTGGCAAAAGTACGCTCATCAAACTACTTTTGAAATTTTATCAACCCAGCGAAGGGCAGATTATGCTCAATGGCTTTCAATTAGAAAAATTATCTACCAACTGGTGGCGAGAGCAATGTGGTAGCGTGATGCAAGAAGGCCATATTTTTTCGGATACCATCAAGCGAAACGTCATCATGAGCGATGAAGTAGGTGATTCTGAACGATTGGTACAAGCCGTAGATATGGCCAATATCAGCGATTTTATTTTAGAACTTCCTCTACATTTTGAAACCCAAATTGGTGATGCAGGTATTGGAATCAGTACAGGACAAAAACAAAGAATTTTGATTGCTCGTGCCATTTACAAAAATCCAGACTATTTGTTTTTTGACGAAGCGACCAGTTCGTTAGATGCCAAAAATGAACGTATTATTGTTGAAAATCTTAATGAGTTTACTAATGGCGGGTCGGCGGGTCGAAAAACCGTGATAGTAGTAGCCCACCGATTGAGTACCGTAAAAAATGCCGACCAGATTGTAGTTTTAGAAAAAGGTGAAGTGATGGAAGTAGGCACTCACAAAGAATTAGTACACAAAAAAGGACATTATTTCAATCTCATTAGCAACCAGTTAGAACTTGGTGAATGATATGTATAAAGTTATTGACGATACAAAAACAGATATTTTCCTCAATCCAATTCCACGTTGGATTACGCACTATGGTTTTGGTGCAATCATTGTCTTATTGGTTGTTTTAATCGGTGTTGCTACATTTATCAAATACCCCACTTCCATTATATTGACTGTAACCATCACAAAAACAACCGCTGCTGCTCAAACAGATTTTGAAACCTATCAAAAACTAAAGTCAGCACAAGAAATATCAATCAACACGCCTTTTGCTCAAATCAAAGGGATGTTGATAAAATCAAGCGGTTATGCCCAAAATACCCAATTAGTTGTACCAATCATAGTAGTCGATTCAATCATTCAAAAACTACCATTCAAAGATAAAATAGTGTGCAAAGGTGAAGTTACCATTGAAAATAAATCTTTGTTGGCAAGAATCATCAAGTGATATAGTCGGATCTATGTAAATGTAACTAATATCCCGATTCGAGAACATATTACAAATTGGGTAGTGCTATTTTTATGGTGCTAAGAGTCCCATGGAATGATTCAAGTTATGGTAGCATAAATAGAATTTTATAGCTCCCACATGATTGTCAA
>JAYVJH010000631.1:0-1771 GCA_043769455.1 Runella sp.
AGTAAACGCTCTGGCTCGCTGATTGAAACTTGTTTTTTCATAATGCAAATTTGTATTATTTTAATATAAATTTCCAAATTGTTTTGTCATTCTCTATAACTATGGTCTATAATAGTCTGTAAATCAATATTTTTACAGTTTTCGATTTTACAGTTTATTATTTTTCTGTTGCTTATTGTGCCGTTCTGTATAGGTTTCGTACTTTTGCGGTGAGATTAAACTATACCTCAACACATACTCAATGAGCGACGTTATCAAACACGAATGTGGCATTGCCTTTATTCGTCTTCGCAAGCCATATCAATATTACATTGACAAATACAAAACCCCGCTTTATGCCGCCAATAAGCTATATACGCTCATGGAAAAGCAAACCAACCGAGGGCAAGATGGTGCGGGAGTGGCCAATATAAAAATAGATGTTTCGCCTGGGCATCGGTACATTAGTCGCTATCGGTCGGTAGAAAACCAGCCTGTGGCAGATATTTTTGAAAAAATCAGTAAAAAATTCCAGAAAGCATACAAAACACTTTCTTCGCAAGAAAAACACCTCAAAACCGATGCCAAATGGCTACAAGAAAACGTAGCTTTTTCGGGCGAAGTCTGGCTCGGACACCTGCGCTATGGCACACATGGCAGTAATGACATTGAAAATTGCCACCCAATGCTACGTCAAAACAACTGGCGAAATCGTAACTTAGTGATGGCTGGCAATTTTAATATGACCAACGTCGAAGAGCTTTTTGATAAACTCGTTTCGCTCGGCCAACACCCCAAAGATAAAGTAGATACAGTAACGGTGATGGAAAAAATCGGACATTTTTTGGACGAAGAAAACCAACGAGTATTTGAACGGTTCAAGGGTATTTATGAAAACCCCGACCTGTCGGACATTATCGAAGACAACATGGACTTGCCTCGTGTACTACACCGCTCTTGCCGAGACTTCGACGGTGGCTTTGCGATGTGCGGTATGACTGGCTCGGGGTCGGCTTTTGTTGTCAGAGACCCATCGGGTATTAGGCCAGCCTACTACTATGCCGACGATGAAGTGGTGGTAGTGGCTTCCGAAAAGCCCGCTATCAAAACCGCCTTTAATGCCAACTATGCCGATATTAAAGAAATAAAACCCGGTCATGCACTTATTATTGACAAATATGGCGAATATGACGAACATCAAGTATTGACCCCAAGAGCCAAACAGTCATGTAGTTTTGAGCGTATTTATTTTTCAAGAGCCAGCGATCCTGACATTTATAATGAACGTAAGACGTTAGGCAAATTGTTGATTCCACAAATATTAAAAGAAATAGACTACGATTTGGAAAATACCGTTTTTTCGTATATTCCCAATACCGCCGAAACTGCTTTTTTTGGAATGGTCGAAGGATTGGAAGATTATCTATCACAAAAGCGGCGTAGTGCTATTTTAGAACAAAAGTTATCGGACGAAGAAATTGAAAAAGTGCTAAGTTTCAGACCTCGAATAGAAAAATTGGTATCAAAAGACGTCAAACTTAGGACGTTTATAACAGACGATGCCAGCCGAGACGAAATGGTGGCGCACGTTTATGATACGACCTATGAGGTTGTCAGAAAAGGGGTTGATACGATTGTTATTATTGATGATTCGATTGTGCGGGGAACGACCCTCGAAAAAAGTATTTTGAAAATGCTCGACCGTCTCGAACCAAAAAAAATAGTCATCGTGTCGTCGGCTCCACAAATCCGTTTTCCTGATTGCTATGGTATTGATATGTCCAAAATGAAA
>JAYVJH010000632.1:0-1538 GCA_043769455.1 Runella sp.
AAATAATCGGCAGCTTTGTCTTCACCGAGTTTGCCTGTTTCTAAATGTTCGGCCATTGGGTTTTGGTTTTTATAATAACAACTGCGCCAATAAATAGTCAGCAATCAAGACTGCAATACAACTATTGGTAACGGCTGTCGTTGAGGCTTGACCTACTTCAAAAGCACCGCCCTGTGTGTAGTAGCCTTTGAAAGCTGATATGGACGAAATTAAAAACCCAAAAACAAAAGGCTTAATTATCATAAAAAAAATATTGTAAGGGCTAAATGAATCACGGATACCAGCAATATAGTCTTCGGGTGAGATAATGCCGGCGATTGTTCCTGCCAAATAACCGCCATATATTCCCAAAAATGCCGCCATGATACACAGTAACGGAAACATAACCATAGAAACAATGATTTTGGGCAACACCAAATAAGAAATTGAGTTGATACCCATTACTTCAAGTGCATCAATCTGTTCGGTGATTCGCATTGTACCTAAGCCCCCTGCGATGTTTGAGCCGACTTTGCCAGCCAGCACAACACAGGTAATGGTCGGGGCGAGTTCTTGGGTTTCCATGTCTCTGACAATAAAGCCAAGTGTGGACATCGGAATAAGCGGATTGACCAGATTGACTGCCGACTGAATACACGACACCGCACCAATAAAGGTAGAGACAATAGCCACAATAAAGATAGAATCGATACCTATCACCATTGCTTCCTCAACCAAAAGTTTGTAGTATGTGGTAGCTTTTTCTCTATTGACGAGTAGTTGGCTTATAAACAAAAAATATCTTCCTAATGCTTTCATTGTTGTTGGCGTGTCGTTATTGACTACAATTTTCGACATTTTTTTAGCATTAACCAAAAATTCAGATTTCGGACATTGATAAATCCAATGACAAAAATCCAAAGTCTAAAAAAAGCGAGTTGTTATCGGCCAACCGAGAAGTACCTTTAATTAGTTTGGAATGATAGGTAACTGAACAAATTTAATCGGTGGTACGGTTTTTATGTAACTGTCTAACAAACAAAATATTGTTTATTTTGCTGGAAACCCAGATACGTGCTGCTCAACGATGAGCCATTGGCCTGCTCGCTTTTCAAAGACAAATAGATAACGAACGGGCTTTTTTTCACGGGTGCCATCGGCGGCATTGACCTCAAAAACCCACGTACCAGAGCAAGTAGCCACATCGCCAAAGATGCGTACACGCTGGTCGGGGTTGAGGGTTGCCACAGGTTTTTTGGCGATGAGCGTATTCAAGAAAGCCTTTCGTTCATCGGGTGTATTGGCTTTGTTAATAAAAGTCGGAAAGAAAACCGCATCGCTGGCATATTGCGCCTGTAAGCCAGCTAAGTCGCCTTTTATTAAGCCCTCATGCCAAGCCGTAACTTGCTTAGAAATATCGGCAGGTGTAGAGGTTTGGGCTTGTAAAAGTATATTTGCCAATAAAAAGAAAACTACTGCTATGGTTTTTTGCATGATTTTGATAGATTGATTTAAGATAAAACACTTGGATTGGTTGTAGGAGTGGCACAAACTGTGCC
>JAYVJH010000633.1:0-5396 GCA_043769455.1 Runella sp.
GACAACAGGCCGCCCCTCTGGGGCTTTACTTACTATTCAATTACTCATATTAACTACCAACAGTACACACCTACGGTGTTATTTTTTTAGTTGCGTAACGTGAGGGTTAATATTTCACACTTTTGCAGTTTTACATTTTTCTGTTTTGCGGTTTTACGGTTTCTAATGGTTCTTCGATTTTTATTTCGTTTGTTATTTCGCCAATACTATTTCTGGCCAAAAGCCGCACGTTAGGGCTTGTTTCTATGTTTTTTTCTAACTGGCTCATAATCGGCAAACTGTCTTTGGCCCGCATCTGTACCAATGCCTCGATGAGACTCATTTGTTCAAATGGTTCGGTCGTCTCGCTAAGTTGTGCAATAAACGATTTTTGAATTTGTGGCTCAGTTCTAAACCTTTCTAAGGCTTCTATTGCCGACAGTCGTACATTGAGGCTTTCATCGTTCTTTAAAATTTTCAATAATTCGCTTATTATCAAATCATTAGGCTTATTTGTCGTTGCCACAATGTCTAATCCTTTCAGTCGGTCGGCGGTTGAGGTGTTTTGTAATAAACCCAAAATCAAAAGCTCTTGCGTAGCCTTGATTTCTTTTTGCAAACTCGCAATTTGCTCTGAGCCATAGCCTGCAATGACTCTACTGGGTGTTTTTGGTTCAATCGGTTTAGCTGCCATCTGTATTTGAGCGGTCTGCGGCACGGTTTGTCTGATGGTAATGGTTTTTGTTTGAACAGGGGCATAGCTTCGCCCCAACCAAAACATAATCCCAAAACCAGCTAATGTAGCCGCATGACGAAAAATTAGATTGAACGAAAAACTAAAAACGGTGCTGGGCTTTGTACTCGAAGTTTGTATTTGTTGTGATTTTGCCGCTTCTAATATTTTATAAAATCCATCATCTAACCGACTATCTGTTTCTTTTTCAGACGACTGTAAGGCTGTATACATATTTTGCAATGACTCAACCTCTTGGCGTAATACCAAACTTTGAGCGAGTGCTTGCTCAAAAGCCGCTCGGTTGGTTTCTGGCATTTGTCCCAGTATATAATCAGCTATTTGTTGCTTGTTCATCGTTCGCTTATTTCAAAATAAATATCCCTCAATTTCTGAATCGCCCTAAACACCCGTACCTTGACATTTGGCACGGTCAGCCCCAGTTCCTGCCCAATCTGCTCGTAGTTCATGTTCTGAAAACGACTCATCAACAACACCTCACGGGCCTGTTCGGGTAGCTGCGCCAATGCCCGATGCACGTACTGGTATTGGTCTTCACTGTCGTTGGGTTCGTCGTACTGGTCATGTATTTCGCTGAGATGGGTAGTAACAGGATTTTTTTTAATAAAATCATTCAACACATTTCTGGCTATTTCATAAATCCAAGTCTTAAAAACAGCCTCTGGCTTATACGATGATCTGTACTGCAACAACCGCCAAAAAACCTGCTGAGTCAGGTCTCGGGCATCGTCGTAGGAAAGGTGTCGATATAAGAAAAAATTGAGTAGTGGCTTTTTGTAACGCTCATACAAGACTGCCGCCATGTCCAAATTTTCGTTTCTGACAGCTATCATGGCCTGCTCGTCGGTCATCGGGTTTTTGGTTTTTGATTAAGGTTACTGCCAACAATGAAAAAGGTTACAAATAACCCAAAAAAAAGTCGTTGCTCTATTGAAGGGCAACGACTTTTCTAAATATTCTAAATTAAAATTTTACTTATTCATAATGTCCAAATAGCGAAAGTACAACGATTTCACTGTCGGTTACTTCATACACCAAGCGATTTGTGTCATCAATTCTACGAGACCATTTACCTTTCAGATTACCTTTGAGTGGTTCGGGCTTACCGATTCCCTCGAAGGGTGTGCGGCAACATTCTTGAAATATACGAAAGATACGTTTAAGTACTTTGGGGTCATTATTTAGCCAATCTGCAATTTGCTGCGTTGCTTTTGGTTGTAGTTTCAAACTTCTCACTCGGCGGTAACTTTAAATTTTTGAAGTGCCGACATGATGTCAAAAGACTCGTTTGTATCAAGAGCATCTACCATTTTCGTCAGTTCGTCGTATGGTATATTAGCCTCATATTCGTGTTTATTTTCAGCAACAGCCACGATATTGTTTTCTTGTGTTTCAACTGAAATTTTCAATAACCGATTTTTGAAAGTAGTCTTGATAGCTTCAAAGACGTTTAAGTCAAATTCTGACTCGTTCAAATGATATGTAGCTTCCATGATTGTATGTTTTTTTTAGTAAAGTTACTACCAAAATTTTAATTCATCAAATACTGCAAATCAAATCTCAATCAATCAGTCGTTTAGGTTCACGGTGCCGCCGCTGGTTGTCATTTTGACCAATATACCGCCGCCGTTTACTTTACCTTTGACATAGTTTTTTTCGGTTTTGCCGCTAAAATTATTAAGCTGGCCGCTGCGTACTCGGTCGCCACGTAATTCCAGGTCAATGCCTTTGTCCATAGGTACGGTGGCATTGATGCTGCCACCTGATGTATGTAGTTCCAACGACTCGCCCAGCGTGCTGATGTCTGCATTGATGCTACCACCGCTGGTATTGGCCAATATTGTTCCCGATAGGTCTGTCAAATTGATTGAACCACCCGATGTATCTAATTTTAATTTGCCTTTACAGTTTTTGGCCGAAATACTACCGCCACTTGTCGAAAGGTCAATGTCGCCGTTACTGTTGTCGATTTCCATGCTCCCGCCCGATGTACGACCTTTGACATTACCGCCCAAACTTCTTAAACTCAGACTACCGCCACTTGTTGCAAAGTCTTGGTTGCCAGACAGTTTACTGAGCGATATACTACCTCCGCTGGTGCGTAAGTTAGTAGTGGTTTTTTCAGGTACCCAAATCTTAAACGAAATACTTAGTCCTTTTTTATTCCAAAATTTCCAGTTGCTTTCGTCTTTGTTTTTGGCTTCGCAAATGAGTGTATTGCCATCTTGTTTGACTGTCAGCTCGTAGTTTTCAAGACGCTCTTCGACTTCTGCTTTGTCGATGCTGCCACCATTCCAGTTGTTGGCTTTGATGTAAACCTCGACACGGGTTTCTCCGCTGTGTCCCATAACTGCGATTGCCCCGCCCGAAGTACGAACTTTGAGCACATCAATGGTTTTTGAGAACGTTTTGGTCATATACGGGGCATCGTCACGGGTTGTTTTGGCCAACGCCACGACCGATACAAATAGTAATGCGATAATCAAGCTGTAGTTTTTCATGCTTTTATTGGTTTATGTTCAACTTAAAGATGCAAACCAATACCTAAACGTTGCATGGGGTATGATTTTTATTTTTTCAAGACTTTTTCATTGCCGCATAATGTTTAAAAAACAACGGAATGGTCTCGATGCCACGATAAAAATTGAACAGTCCGTAGCTTTCGTTGGGCGAGTGCAGGGCATCAATATCAAGGCCGAACAGACAATGGAACAAATTACTGAGGCAGTACTTCTTGCAAATTTCCATCTACTAACTCATACACTCTGTCGCAATGGCGATGCAGAATATCGGTACGGTACGAGACAGACAAAATAGCCAATTTTGGGCGGAGTTTTTCTAATAGTTCCAACACAAAACGCTCTGTGTGTTTGTCCATCGCCGAGGTGGCTTCGTCCAAGATAAGCAACTGTGACTGAGGCATTGAATCAATTTTATATAATGCTCTCATAAAAGCCAATAGTTGTTTTTGCCCACCCGAAAGGTTAATGCCCTCTTCGCCTACAATGGTGGCCAAGCCCTGCGGCAGGCTATTGATAAAATCAGTAAAGCGATATTTTTCACAAAAATCAATAAGTATTTCTTCGGTGGTTTCTTGTCCCAACAAAATATTACTCAAAAGTGTGCCATTAAAAATATGTAGGTCTTGCGGCACAACTGTAACTAAGTTTCGCCAGTTGTTTGTACTGATTTCGTGCCAGTTGATGTAGTCATTAACCATAATCTCACCATTTTCGGGTGTGTAAAATTTTTCTATCAGTTGTAATAGTGTCGTTTTTCCACCACCGCTTTCACCCATAATACCCACAATCTCTCCTTGCTTGATGTCAAGATTGATATTTTGTAAAAGCGACTTGCGGCCAGCAAACCGAAAGGATAACTCTCTGATTTTGAGCGATTCAAAGGCTTCGATATCTCCGCCATTGGTGTTTTCGGGTTCGAGACCTACAAACTCAAACATACGCTCAAAAGCGATGCGGGCTTCGTTAAGTGGAATGACCAACAATGCCAAACTAGCTACCGAGGGCAACAAAGATGAAGCCATACCCAATATAGCCATCAACTCACCTGTTTTGAGCCTCCCTCCCAAAACTTCATAACTCGTAAAAGCCAAAACACTAACCAAAATGACTACGCTCATGACCGATGCCCAGATGTTAAGCCGTATTTGGGTTTTGCCCAACTGAAAAATATTTTCTTGAAACAAGCCATAAATCAACTGGTTGGAACTACTAAAAACACCCTGACGCCCAAAATTTTTGATAACTCTAATGCCCTGCAAAGTATTGATATAGTTACTTTCGTTTTGGGCGTAGGTAGTCATTACTCCTCGCTGCTGTGTAGTGATGGGTTTGTTGAACCGATACAATAACCAAAAATAAAGAGGCATAAAAACCAAGATAGTAACGCCTACTTTCCAAGAATAAAACAGCAAAAAACCCGATGACACCAAAACCATCAGTAGGTCTATTAGCACGCTACCAGCCAACTGACTAATGACTCGCTGAATACGAGCCGTGTCGTTGAGACGGGCTACCAAGTCGCCAATTTTTCGGGCATCAAAAAACGATTTGGGCAAAGCCAATAGCCTATCATAAAAACTACCAACCATGCGACCGTTAAATTGCTTGGACTGTTGCAACAAAATATAGTTTCGTATGGCATCTATACCGACCCGTATCAATAACAAAAATGCCACCAACGCCACGCCACCATAAAGTTTGTTGTACTGCTTAGACGGCAAAATATCGTCTATTAGTTTTTGAGAAAATAAGGCCATCACCATGCCCAACACGGCCATCAAAAGCCCCAGCAAGGAGGCGGTAGCCAATAGCCCCCAGTCGTCTTTGAGGAGGCCGAGTAGCCATTGTTTTTTTATCTTTTGTTGCGTTTGTATCTTTACAAATTCAGAAAGTGGCCTTACAGTCAGGCACTTGTGCGACACCCACACTTTTTCTAACTCCTCGGTAGTCCATGTTACGAGACCAGCGGCAGGGTTGCCAATGAGAAATTTTACAGTATTCTCTTTTATAGTTCTTTCTTTGGTAATCAGATTGAAGTTTGTACGGTAGTGCTATAAATATGGTGCTGGCTTTGTAAAAACCAGCAGGGGTGTTATTTTTGTTTATCAAAGACTTAAATAACAAATCTAATGTGTGATACA
>JAYVJH010000634.1:0-5020 GCA_043769455.1 Runella sp.
ACTATACCATTTCAACTCATTATCACTACTCACTCTCCCGAATTTATTAAGACTTTTGGTAGTGATAAATTACGTCTTCTCAATCAAATTTAAGTTATGCGTAAAATTGGTGAAATATCACTATCAGAGCCGTTAATAATAGCCATTCAGCAGGCAGGTAGTCGTAAATTGGTACTGGTTGAGGGCGATGAAGACCAAGATGTTTTTGAGCGTCACTTCAAAAAACACCTTTCGCAAATCTATTTTTATGATTGTGGAGGCGTGGGTCATGTGTTAAAGTATTTTGAAGAGTTAAAAAGAGAAGCTATATCAAAAGATTTTTTTTGTATCCGAGACCGTGACTTTTTAGATGAAGAACAAGTAGAAAATTCGTATTCAGAAAATAGTCACCTATTTGTTTTAAGATGGTATTGTATCGAAAATTATTTACTCAATGAGCAGATAATTTTCGATGAATTATGTACGAAACACACAAAGAACAAAAGAACCAATATAGGCTTGAACGCCGTTGAAGATATTACCAACTACTTCGACCAATTAAAACGTGAACTTGCCACAATAACAGCCGCAGATTGGATAATTGCCGAATTTAATGAAAATAGGGCCATACAAAACTCAGAAAATACTGAAACAGAAAGAGTAGCCTACTTTTCGGAAGGATTTAGTACCAACTCTGAAACTGTTATCAATCAATTTGCTCAAAAATTGGGTCTTTTAGTAGAAAAAGCGATTGAATTGATTGAAAATAAAAAAACTACTTTGTCAGGACAAGATAGTTTACATACAAAATACAACGGTAAAAGATTACTCCATTGGATTTGTAAAAAATTCAAATTTCCAGATGACTATCACTTCAAACGACTTTTGATTTCACGACTAACCGCTGAGAATATACCTATCAACTTGAAAGAAATTATTGAAGATAGAATCTTGAAACTCAACTCCCAACCATGACAACCCTAACCCGTACCAATTCTGACAACCCTGATTTTAAAAAATTAGTAGTTTTGTTAGACGCTTCATTGGCCGAAACAGATGGCGATGAGCATGACTTTTATCATCAGTTCAATGGCATAGACCAAATCAAATATGCAGTTGTGGCCTATATCGGTAACGAAGCCGTAGGTTGTGGGGCAATCAAACAATACAAAGACACAACAGTAGAACTCAAACGAATGTATGTAAAATCCGAATATAGAGGCCAAAACATTGCTGGGCAAATATTGACCAAGCTTGAACAATGGGCCAAAGAATTGGGCTTTGATACCTGTATCTTAGAAACTGGCAAACGCCAGTACAGTGCCGTTGCGCTATACCCAAAACACGGCTACCAAATTATGGATAACTATGGCCAGTATGTGGGTGTAGAAAACAGTATTTGTATGACCAAAAAAATATAACGACCATGACAGAAGAACGTAGAGAGTTGTTTAAAAAAATAATCTGGGGAGACTACACACTTACTCCAGATGACATAGAAAATATTTTGATTTCACAACCAGATTCCATACACAGAACAATGCTTTATAGAAAAATATTGATGTCTGAAACATGGTACAAAATAATACAAACGCTCTCGCCAGTAGAGCTAAAAGAGGCATTAAGCGAAGATGTTATAAAAACGATTTGGATTCAATCTCTTAAAAATAAATATAGAAATGCACGCAGATTATTATTTGAATTTCCTATATCCATTACAGGATAGGGTATTGAAAAGTATAGAAAAAGCCAATCAAGCATTTTATTTGACAGGTGGAACGGCTATAAGCCGAGTTTATTTACACCACCGATTTTCAGATGATTTAGATTTGTTTGTCAATAGAAGCCCTAATTTTCAAAACGAAGCCCTTAAAATATTCGACCAACTTACATTAGACTTTGAAAAAGTAGAAAAATCGCTATTTGACACAGAATTTGTGCGGCTTTTTGTCATTGAAAATAATGTAAAGCTAAAAGTAGAGCTAATCAATGACATTGGTTATCATTATAACGGGTTGATTGAATCTTCTATTTTTGATAAGACAGATAATTGGCAAAATATTCTATCCAATAAGATTACAGCGTTAGGTCGCCAAGAAGGTAAAGATTGTGCTGACATTGTAATGATTTCATTAAACTACCCTTTTGTTTGGTCAGAGATTATGGAACAAGCCAGCATGAAAGATGCTTGGATAAACGCACTACTGGCCGCCGAAATGCTATCTACTATGCCGCTCGAAAAAATACAATTAGTTAATTGGATAACCCAGCCCAACTACGACGACCTGTTAGAAAAACTACAAATCATAAGTCGAGATATTTTGTTGGGACACGCCAACTCCTTATACAAACCAAATGACCAATAACCAAGAAATACAATCTATCAAAAACCGCTTTGGTATTATTGGCAATGCGCCTGCGCTCAACTACGCCCTAAGCGTGGCCATGCAAGTAGCCACTACCGACCTAACGGTACTCATCAACGGCGAAAGCGGTAGCGGAAAAGAATCGTTTTCAAAAATAATCCATAGCCTGAGCGCACGCAAGCATGGCCAGTTTATTGCCATCAATTGCGGAGCAATACCCGAAGGCACTATCGACTCTGAACTATTTGGCCACGAAAAAGGCTCGTTCACAGGGGCAATTGATGCTCGAAAAGGCTATTTTGAAACAACCAACGCTGGTACAATGTTTTTGGACGAAATTGCTGAGTTGCCGCTTGGTACACAGGCTCGGCTACTGCGCGTTCTCGAAAACAAAGAGTACATCAGAGTAGGCTCGTCGAAAGTACAAAAGACCGATGTGCGAGTAGTTGCCGCTACCAACGTCAATCTATTGGAAGCCGTACAGCGAGGCAAATTTAGAGAAGATTTGTATTATAGGCTCAATACTGTGCCAATCACCGTGCCGCCACTACGAGAGCGTGGCCCAGATATTGACCTATTATTTCGCAAGTTTTCGACCGACTTTGCCGAGCGTTATCATATCGAACCCGTCATGCTCACGCCCGAAGCCCGTGAAATGCTCATTAAATATCCCTTCCCAGGCAATATCCGCCAGCTCAAAAACATGGCCGAGCAGATTCAGATATTGGAAGGCGAAAACCAAAATGCCATCACCCCACAACGACTGTCCAAATACCTACCCAGCGCACCCACCAGTTCTCGTGCGCTAACGCTGGTTGGTGGCGAGGGTGCAGAGTCATACAATGAACGAGAACTACTCTATAAAATACTATTTGACATGCGCCGAGACGTTACAGACCTCAAACGTTTGGTACTAAAAATCTTAAACAACGACACAACAAGCCACGATATTCTCAAACAAAATAGTCATTTGTTTAGTAATATCGACAACAACGATGTGGCGTTTTCAGAAACAAAACTACTACCCCAGTCGCAGCCACATCACAGCAGCAGTTTGCCTGCACACCAAGAAATTTCTAATTTTGTTGAAATAAACGAATACGAAACCGACGAAATTGAGGATATTGCACACGAAACCGCCGAAGAAGAATCGTTGTCGTTGGAACACAAAGAAAAAGAAATGATAACAAAAGCCTTACAAAAAAATAACGGCAAACGTAAAAACGCCGCCCAAGCATTAGGAATATCTGAAAGAACACTTTATAGAAAAATAAAACAATATGATATTGAAGAAGATTAGCCAGTTATCAGTTATCAGTTATCAGTTATCAATAATTGGTAGCCCCAAAAAAGTTTTTTTGGGGCTACGCTCGCTTATTTACTATTTACTGATAACTGTTTACTGTTCAATGATAAATGGCTGCGGTATTTATATTTTTAACAGTAGCTCGATTGACTACGAAAAAATAAAAACCATTTCGGTCTTGAACTTTACAATGGCTACGGCTGGCGGGCCAGCCAACCTACCGCTTCAACTCAACGAAAAACTAAAAGAATATTACCAACGAAACACCAAACTCAGAGTCGTACCCAACAACGGAGACATGGTTTTGGAAGGAACCATAACAGGCTACGAGATACTGGCCGCAGCCCCAACCTCACAAGACCAAGCAGCACTGAACAGGCTAACGGTTACAGTAGAAGTAAAATTTACAAACAACAAAGACGAAGCCAAAAATTTTGAACAGAGTTTTTCTTTTTATCAAGACTATCCTCAAAACCAAACATTGAGCCAAAACGAAACAAGGTTAGTTCCCAAGATATTAGACCAAATTATTCAAGATATTTTTAATATATCAGCCGGCGACTGGTAGAGCCGCATGGCCATAAGCCTACCAAAATATACCCCAAAACACTACAACAAAAAAAATGAACCTACACGTCAAAGAATCGTTTTCGTATTGGGCTACCAACCCCAACGACACCATGCCCAGCGATGTGGCACACCTCGAAGATGCATTAAAGAGTTATCCATATTGTCAAATATTACACTTAATAGTCGCCAAGGCCGTCAATGCCCACGAGCCTGAACGACTGTTGGAGGCCACTCACCGTGCCGCCGCTTACGCTCTCAGCCGCAAAGCATTGAGGATGTCGATATTAAAAGAATTTGAATGGACTGACAATGTAATTTTAAATCAACTTTCAGTCAAACTCGCCGACTACCAAAAAGAGAACTACTCATCGTTTGCAACAAAAGCCTTTGACTTGCCCGACTTGGGGCTTATGGCCAAAATAGATTTTGACACCATCGGCCGAGATGTATTTAATTTGATTGATAATACTACACTTAGAGAGT
Organism: Runella sp.; assembly: GCA_043769455.1. Taxonomy (GTDB): domain Bacteria; phylum Bacteroidota; class Bacteroidia; order Cytophagales; family Spirosomataceae; genus JAYVJH01. The sequence goes on from JAYVJH010000634.1 coordinate 4,705, forward strand.
CGGCAATACAGTCAGAATTAGAACTACTCAAAGGCAAAAACAACAGAAAAATAGAAGCTGACCGTCAGTTGCAGATGGAAATAATTGAAAATTTTATCGAAAAAGAAACAAAATTAAATCCCCTAAGAGCCAATCTCAACGACCAAAGCGAACAAGAAGACCTAATAAAAAAGCGAAATAACGGCCCAACGACAAGCATAGTAAGCGAAGGAATGGCAAAAATTTTGCTCCGACAAGGTAAAATAGAGAAAGCGATTGAGATGTACGAACAATTAATTTTGAAAAAACCAGAAAAAAAGGCGTACTTTGCAGAAAA
>JAYVJH010000635.1:0-6949 GCA_043769455.1 Runella sp.
TCCAAACTGACTGTACATTTCTTTGAGCTTTGGCTCTTGCTCTGCCGCCTTTATATCTTTTCGCATGGCCTTAACACCTTCAATGTCAGTCAATAATCCCAGAACTTGAAAAGCCCCAAAGCGCACAAAATAAGCGGGGTGATTGCGTGCCGTGGTTTCGAGATAAGGCAAGGCTCGGCGTTGAATGTCATCTTTGGACTTGATGAGGTATTTGCCAAAAACCTGTAAATAATTGTACATCTCCATTGGTTTGAGTTTGGCCATCTTGGTCATAAACCACTCGTAGCGTTCGGGTTGTGCCAGGCCAGCATAATAATTAGCCACTGCCGTTACAATCTGGCTACTGGGTGCGTTTTCAAAACGATTTGCTACATCGGTCGCATCGTCGGGTTTGCTCAATAAATAAGCATCGAGCGCAGCCGAAACGACCAAATAAGAGCTATCGTTGAGGGCTTCTCTAAATAACGGGTCGTTGGCGTTGTCTCCAAAAGAATTAAGGGTAATGATAGCCTCTGTTCGGACTCTCGAATTGTCGTCTATTCTTGCTTTGCTTTGTATTGCTTTTTCTATTTCGTTAAAATCATTGCCGTCATATTCAGAAAAATTAGAAATTGCCAACTGCCTTATTTTCCAAAATTTATCGTTCATAGCCTTTGCCATTAACTTACGAATTGTACTATCTCTGACATAACTTTCAAGCCCAGTTATGGCTTCATATCTGGCCAAATAGGTATCACAATGCTCAAACTGAAAAATAAGTTCAGGTTTTGTTTTTTCGTAAGTAATGTCTGCCAATAATTGTTTTTCTGCATCGAAATCTATCAAGTCAGGTTTTTGGTCGGTCAAAAACTCAAAACTCTGGCTTGCTTTTGTGATTGTTACATCGTACCGTTTTTTTTGACCATTGGCCCATACATCAATTTTGAGCGGTAGTTTATAAATAGGTGTATAGGTCGAATCTTGCTGTTGGATTACCTTAAATAGCGTTTTGCCAGAGTCATATTTTTTTTCAATTTTAATATTTGGGTGGCCTGCCGACAAAAACCATTGATTGAAAAACCAGTTCAAATCTTCGCCTGTTACTTCTTCAAAAACTGTTCGTAAATTACTTATTTCAGCAGTTTTGAAGCGATTTTGGTCTAAATATTTTTTCAAACTCAAAAAGAAAGCATCATCACCTACATATTTTCTGAGCATATTCATAGTCAGTCCACCTTTTGAATAAGAATGGCTGTCAAACATATCTTCTTGGTCATTATAAAATTGTCTGATGAGGGGTTCTTGTTTTATTTCAGATTCGCTCAAATATTGTTGCAACTCGCCTTGCGCCCAAAGTCCAGCCGCATCTTTGCCGTTTTGGTGTTCGAGCCACAAATATTCTGAATAATTAGCAAATGCTTCATTGAGAGGCAGTTGTCCCCAGTTTTCGCAAGTTACCAAATTGCCAAACCAATGATGTGTTAATTCGTGAGCAATCACCCCATCAGAATCACCGTCAAGCAGCTCACGGCTGTCGGCCTGGACGCTCTCTGCATGAACCGTAGCCGAGGTGTTTTCCATAGCTCCAGCCGTAAAGTCTCTGACTGCCACTTGGGCGTATTTATCCCACGGGTATTTTACGCCGTATCGTTGCTCAAAAAATGTAATCATGTCTTTTGTTCGCCCAAAAATAGCTTTGGCATAAGGCTCATAAGCAGGCTCAACATAGTAGCTAAGTTCGAGACCGTTAGGCAATGTTTCTTTTTGAACTGCAAAATCGCCTACCACAAACATCACCAGATAGGGAGCGTGTGGCAGCGACTGTACCCATCGGTCGGTTCGGGTGCTGTCAGTGTTTTTGACCGACGAAATCAGTAAGCCATTAGAAAGCGTTTTGTATTGGTTTTCAACTGTCAGGCTAATATCCTGTGTCATTTTTTCGTTCGGACTGTCCACCGTTGGAAACCAGCAGGAGTTATTGTCCGTTTCGCCCTGTGTCCAAATCTGTCGGGGTTTTCCTTCCTCTAAGCCATCGGCATTGATAAAATATAGCCCTTTGTCGCCTTTTGAGTTCAGTATTTCGGTTGGTATTTCGTTGGGTTTAGCTACATAATCAATCAAAACATGAAGCGTATCGAATCGACTATATGAACGGCGAAGTTTGACCGTTAGTACTTTGCGATTATAGTTATATTCGAGGGTATCAAAAATGATTGATCTGACATATTTTTTTTGTGTTGAATCATACTCATTGAGTGTATCCAACTGAAAAACCCCTTTGATGTCAAAGCCTTTGGCATCAAGTTCAAGGGTGTTTTTGGCATAAAAGTAAGGCTTGAAGGTAATCTTTGCCGTACCCAAAGCGTGCTGACGTAGCCAGTCAAATCGCAGATTGAGTTGAGTATGAATAATATCGTTTTTGAGCGGTCGGGTGGGGTGGTTTGCCCCTTTTTTTGAAACCCAAATGGGGGCGTTTTTACGACTACTGTCAGGCACAACAACAGGTGATGCCCAACTTTGTAGAGATATTAAAACAATACAAGTAATAAAAATACGTTCTAACTTAAAATATACCATGAGTAAACATCGGTTTGGGGTCAGTCAGCAGGGTTTTGAAAAATGGTTTTTTGGGACATTGAGTTATTGTTACAATCAAGTACAAATCGCCCAACTCGAACGCAAATGTCGTAAATAGATTTGAAAGACCATTAAAATTAAGTATTTTTGCCAACAATTACAAACTTTTGATTACTCAAATCAAATCCCTTATTCAGCATCTAAAAACTTAAAAGTGAATATTAACATTAAAAAATCGTCTTTGCTTTGTTGTGCAATAGTACTCTCAGTTTATACCCAAACAACGGCACAAGGACTTGGTAATTCGCCTTATTCGGCACTTGGTATTGGTGAGTTGTACAGTACAGCATATGCACCCAACAATGCTACAGGTGATGCTGGCGTAAGTAGTGCCAATGGCTTCTATATCAATTCATTAAATCCTGCTCTGTTGTTTAGAAATAGATTTACTACTTTTGATGTAGGTATTTCGGGGCAATATAAAGTGATGGCCAACCAAACCCAATCTCAAAAAGAATTTGCTGGAAACTTAGGATATATCGCACTTTCCTTTCCTGTTTCCCCAAAATGGTCGGCTGGACTATCACTTAAACCACTTAGTTTTGTTAATTATACCCAAAACGGCTACGGTAGAGTTGGCAATACTATTTATGAAGCGCAATACAAATACATAGGTAGAGGCGGCTTGAATACTGTCAATTTTACAAATGGTTTTAAAATTGGCAAATCGCTAAATGTAGGTCTTGAAACATCGTTTGTATTTGGGGGTATCGTAAAAGAATCAGAATCTCAGCTCAAAATAGGCGATGGCAACGACTATATAGTTGATCGTCTCGACCGTGTTAATGTCAGTGATATATTGTTAAAATTGGGTGCAGCCTGGCAACAAGAAATCAAGAAAGATACTTATTTGAACTTTGGGGCAACTTATGATTTTAAAAACAGACTTTCTGGACAACTCAGCAATACATTTGAAATCTTAGCACCTAATCGGCAGCCAATTACCAACCCAGATACATTATTGAGTTCGAGCAATCTGGGACTTACACTCCCGAGTAGTTTTAGAGTTGGCGTAAGCTATGAAAAATACCTAAATCTTTTGATTTCGTTAGACTATCAAAACCAAAGGTGGTCGCAGTTTGCCAATTCAGGTAAAGGTGCAGAGACTTCGGTTGTATATCGAAACCAATCAAGCTATCATTTGGGAATAGAATACATGCCTCGCTACAATTCAACTAAGTATTTGGACTTGATTTGGTACAGAGCAGGTGCGAGTTATGTCAAAGCCCCCTATATTATTGGTGGTCAGCCAATTGATGATATAAGTGTATCTTTTGGGCTGGGTCTTCCAGTTGGTCGTAGCTATGTCAATCTAATAAATCTGTCGGTAGTAGCTGGTCAGCGTGGTGGCATAACAGACAACACATTTAGAGAACAATATGCCAAGATAGTGCTTGGAGTTTCACTTAAAGATAGCTGGTTTCAGAAATTCAAGGTAGATTAGTTTCTGAATTTAAGGCCGATTGTTTTTAAATTTGTGTTTAATCTTATAATTATGGCAGAGATAAAAAGATTCAAGAAAATAGTGCTTTTTTTTGGCTTTAATGCTGTTTTGGCCCTTGTGTCTTGCGACGATGAAAAGTCGGCAGTTGGTTTTAAGCCATATTTAGGTCCTGTTGAAGAAGCCGAAAAAATACAAATATTATATAGTGAAGAAGGTAAGTTGAAGGTAAAACTCAATACCGACAAACAAATAAAGTACAGTAACGAAGATAAGATTTTTCCCAGGCCAATCACCATTAACTTCTACGACCCAACAGGGGCAATTACCTCGACCTTACGCTCAGACTCTGGTCGATTTGACTCTAAATCGAGTATTTACAAAGTCATGGGCCATGTGGTCGTCAATCAGCTGGCGTTGCGCCGCAATTTGTTTACGACAGAGTTGTATTGGAATCCTGCCACAAAAAAAACTTATACAGACAAAGCCGCAACCATCGAAAGTCAGTTGAGTGGTGAGGTCATAAAAGGTGTAGGGCTTGATGCCAATCAAGACTTTTCGACAATGGTAATGCGTAAAACCTCTGGCTTTTTTAATGCTCCCGCAGGTGTAGTTACAAACTAAGTTGCAAGCCGTCGTAGGCCAAGTAGATGTTGGGCGGGAGCATTGCCGACACAGTCTCGTGTTTGCCCATTCTGTGGCTAATGTGCGTGAAGTAAGTTTGTTTAGCACCAATTCGTTGCGCCATTTCTGTGGCTTCTGCAAGTGTAAAATGTGAAGGGTGAGGTGGGATTTGTAATGCCCCCAAAACTAATACGTCTAAATTTTTGAGTTTTAGTAGTTCTATTTCTGATATAAAATTAACATCAGTAATGTAGGCAAAATTATAGATTCGGTAGCCAAACACGGGCAATTTGTAGTGCATTACTTCGACTGGCAAAAAAGACACTCCCCCAATCTCAAAAGCCTTGTTCGTAATTTCATTTAGTTGAACAAGCGGTGCTCCAGCATATTTGTTTTTGGCAAATATGTAAGCAAACTCAGTTTTGAGTTGCTCCAATACTTGTTTTCGTGCATAAGCGGGTATTTCGCAATTCTGTAAAAAATTATAGGCACGTATATCGTCCAAGCCTGCTGTATGGTCTTTGTGTTCGTGCGTGTATAGCACGGCATCTAAATGTCTGATATTGGCACGTAGCATCTGTTGCCTAAAATCTGGGCCTGTGTCTATAACGAAACTTTTGTCGCTGGCTTGGATATGAATAGACACCCGAAGACGTTTGTCTCGTTCGTCTGCCGACTGACAAACTTCGCATTGACAGCCAATGAGCGGTACGCCCGAAGATGTACCCGTACCTAAAAATGTGATTTTCACACGTCGGTCAAGTTATTTACAATTTCTACTAATTTATCGAAGTTAAGGGGTTTTACCAATACGTCATCAAAGCCTGCAGTTTTAAATTCTTCTTCCGAGTAATTTTTGGCGTTCCCTGTTATAGCCACCACTGGCATAGTCGCTTTGGTCTTACTGGGCAGGTGTCTAATTAGTTTGATGCACTCCATACCGTCCATCACGGGCATATTTATGTCAAGCAACAAGATATCAAAGTCTTCTTTTTCAATGATTTGTAATACTTGCTCGCCATTTTTTACGGCAGTTATTTCATAGTTTTGAAACTCAAGAATCTTGCGGGCTAAGTTCTGAATCACAGAGCTGTCTTCGGCAATCAATACACGTTTTTGCGACATGGTGTGGTTTTATTTGAATGTGATGGTAAAGTAATATATTTATTGTGAGAAAATCAAAACCCCGCCTCTTTTTTTATGAGAGACGGGGTTTTTAAAATGAAGCTATTTTACTATTTTCTTTTTTTAGTAACCGTAAACGGTACACAATGTTCGGCTGGACAGCAGTTGATTTCTTCAACTATTACTGGACAACACCCACCTGCTGGGCAAGTGCCATTGGTGGCCGTAAATGTGTATGTTCCTGCTTTGGTAATGGTTACAGAGTTGCCATTACTCGGAACTACCATACCTGCTGCATCTTTCCAGACAACACCCGAGTAATTGCTCGGTACTGTTGCCTGTACGCCTTGGCCTAAACACAACTTAAATGGTACTGACACACATACTCTGTCAATGTCATCTTCACCGTCCTTGCCATTGCCTGGGGTACTGTCTTTGTCTATCTCGTTGGTTTTAGAAATTTCGGCAGTGTTAAACGTTACACCTTCACCGACTATCTTCGCTTTGATTGCTAATATCACCGTGTCGCCATTGGCAGCTATGTTTCCGATTGTCCAAGTGCCTGTGGTATTGTTGTAGTTACCTCTGGTAGCACTACTACTTACATACTGAACACCCACTGGCAACTGGTCGGTTACTTCTACCCCTGTTGCATTGACCTTGCTTTCGTTCCATACCTTGATGGTGTAAGTAACTATATCACCCAATTTTACCATTTTCATATCAACCGTTTTTCTTAATGCCAAATCAACAGTATCAGCACAGTTTTGGGCGATCACTATTACTCGGGTTCTTTCTGTAATAACAGGACAGTTAGCAGAACTTGGCAAAGTGCTGCGGGCGGCCAAATAGAATGTATCACTAACCGTTATGTTACCTGCTGGGGTGTATGTCAATGTACCTGTGGCTACGGCTGTGCCGCCCGTGATTGTTTTATACCAATCTACTATTCCTGTACCAATTACGATTGCTTTCAGCTCTGGGTACGGTTTTCCTTTACAACTCGGTACGTTTACTCCTAATGCAGAAGTTGGTGCTACAATGATACAATTCGAGTCTTGTAGCTTCTTGATTCCTGCATCTATGGTTGTTACGTTAGGCGTTGTGGCTGTGAGTGTAACAGAGGCTGATTTACCACCTATA
>JAYVJH010000636.1:0-2413 GCA_043769455.1 Runella sp.
AACCACTTACGGCGAGGTGTGAGGGTGTAAAATGAGGTTGTTGTTTTGAATATTGTGTTCATTTATTCTAAAAAATCAATATCCTGCTTGTTCCAAAAAACAGCCAATCATCAGTGTTTTCAGAATGGTTTGAGGGTAAAGTAGGTCTCTGTTTTTGCTGACTGTCAGGGCTTGCCAGTCGGATTGTAGTTTTTTGGTATCCATCAAATCATTAAAAGTATCGTTTTTGCAAACCTGAACTAACAAATCGGTGATGGTCTGTTGTTCGGCCAAAGCACGGTGCGTAATGTCGGCAGATTGTAAGCCTTTTTTCTTTTCAAATAGTACTTCATCGGGCAGGCGATTTTTCATCATGCGCCTCAAAACTTGCTTGCCGTTACCTTTTTTGTCAAAAAATACTTCATTAGGTATCGAAAGACAATATTCCAAAACTCGTTTGTCGGCAGTAGGGTCTCGTTTTTCGATACCATAATACTGCCCCGATTTTGCCCCAAACATACATCGGCTGTTGTTGCTTGGTGCCAAAATATGTAACATTCCCGCTTTGGCGTTGGGGTAATATGGGCTAAATCCTTGGTTATTTTCTAAAAGCTGCCACTCGGCTATTATGTTTTTTTGTAAATGAAGCGTGTTTTTGATGTAATCTTCGAGGCTATTGCTACGGCTTGCCATGTATTTTTGAAAATATTGAAGTGCAATAGGTTTGAGTACCCCCGTTTTGATTAGTTTTTTAGGATTTGCCAAAAAACTGGGGTGCGTAAGCGGCAGCAAGTAGTCAATGCCCTTGAACGAAATGCCCGCGTTACCGTTTTCGCCCGTGAGTAGCGTACCGTAGCCCTCACGTTGGGCGGTTTCCATAATATCAACGAGCCAGTAGGCATTGCCCGCCGCATGAATGAGCGCATCGTGGCTATTTATAATTTTCAAAAAACCCTCAGATGGCGACAAGTGGCTCGAACTCAAATAAGTAGGATCGATATGGCCAGATGCACGCATGGTGGCCGCCACAAACGGGCCTTCGTCCAACACCTGTTGTTGTTGTTGTTTTAGTTCGTTTTTAAAGAGCGGTACATGGCTAAAAGTAGGTAGCCGTTTGCCTTGTTTGGCCAATAGCTCGGCAGCCAAAAACGATACCGTACTCGAATCTAAACCTCCGCTCAACATTGAGGCCACGGGCTTGTGGCTTCGCAGGCGGGCATTGACGGCCTCGGTTAATATTTCTCGTAGTTCTTCGGAATAGTCTTGGGGTTTTTTGCGGTAAATCGGCTCAATGTTTTCGGGAAACCAGTAACGTTTTAGTTGTATCTGTCTGTTTTTGACTTTGAGTGTATGAGCGGGCGGCAACCAAAAAATACCTTTATGAACGGTCTCATGGCTGCCAGAGTCAGAGAGTGTATAATCGTGGATAATTTTGGATATATTAACGGCTTTTGGTACAGAATTGAGTGCCAATAACGATTTGATAGACGACCCAAAAGCAAATTGGTTTTTGTCAAAATGATAAAACATAGAAGTATAGCCGTGGTGGTCGCAAGCCAAAAAGAGTTCTTGCCGCCGCCAATCACTCACCGCCAACGACCAGTCGCCCAGCAGGTGATTGGGTACGTTTTCGCCCCATTTTAGGTATGCTTTTAGCATCAGTTCACCATCGGGTAGTTGATGGTGTAGGCGCATACCCAACGCCGAGGCCAACGCCAGCCGATTGTCAAGCCGCCCTTGTGCTACAAAAAGCAACTGATTGTCAGGTAGATAAACGGGCATTTGCTCATAAAGGGCTTCGGGGGTATTGTAGGTGAGTGCGTGGCCAAAAGCTACGTTTTCGTTTACTACAAACGCCTTGCTTTGATGCGGAAAATTACTTATTCCACCATACATTTCGGCCAGCATCTGCTCGTGAGCGGGTTGCTGGTCAGTATTAAAAACGCCAAAAAATAAACTCACTAACTATTTTCATTAGCCATCATAGCATCTACGTTAGCCCCTGAATCGTTATTTATGTTCAAGACCAATAGCTCGGGTTTTATCCATTCTTTTTTTGTTTCAATTTCTACAAATTCATTGTCTGTTTGGGGCTGTGTTTGGTTTTTCATTTTTTTTGTTTATTGTTTTAAGAGTATCTTAACTCACGGGCTTAAATCTATAAATGGATATTCTGATAGATAGCTTCCAAAAGAATCATTAGCTGCCAGGGTTACCTTGTCTCTCGCCAAGATCAGCACCCAAACCTACGCCACTGTTAATATTCATTTCGGCCAGTTCGGGTTTTATCCATTCTTTTTTTGTTTCAACTGCCATAAGTTCATTGTTTGTTTGGAGTGCTGTTTGGTTTTTCATTTGATGTGTTGTTTATAGTTTAAAATTATCTTAGTCCGTCGGCCCACATTCTTAGCAGGTGTCGTTTTTGGATTTGTTC
>JAYVJH010000637.1:0-1631 GCA_043769455.1 Runella sp.
AAGCAAGTAATAATTGATACCTATCTCAATTTTATGTTTGTTTATGTGTGGAGTTTAAGACGGATTGGCAACTATGATGACTCTACAGAAAACGCCAGCGAAATATATACAAATGAAGCCCTGCACGCCCAAGATGACCCACGATTCTATCATGGCATTATGCTCAATTATTATTGTGAGTTTAGAAAGAAAATAGATGACTGCTACCCCTCTACACCTGTAATTGGTGCATTAGATAAAATAAAAAGAGAAAATAAACCGCTGGCAGAGACCCTCGTGGGTTATTTAACGCTCTCCATAAAAGCAGCGTACAAGGCAATCGAAAAATACCAAATTAAGAGAGAAAAAAAAATTGGTAGTGATGGTTGGTATTGTGAGAATGCAAGCAGACCAATCACTCGCTCTACAAAGTTTTATTCAGCCGCTCTCAACTCGATTATTTATATTAGTTCATTCAAATATTATCTTACCGACAATCCCGATGATTTAGATGTCAGCAAGTATCTGCGTGGTGCTGGTTATTTAAAAAGTTTAGAAACTACTACGACAGACTACCCAGAATATCAGCATACAGAGGCTTTTTTAGAATATTGCGAAGCAGTAGAGTTGTTGAACAAAAGACAAATGAGTGAGGCAAAAAACAAAATAGAGTGTGCTGAAAAAGCGTTTGAAAAATGTCTTACAATAGATTCAAAATACGATGAACCGTTTGGGCTTAAAGAAAAAATTAAAGAGTTCAAAGTTCGACTAACAGGCGTGAGTAATATTAAAAATCAATGAAAACCATCATCATCACAGGCTCTGGCCGTAAAAAAGGAATCGGCGAAGCACTGGCACTACGCTTTGCATCAGAAGGTTACAACGTAGTAGTGTCGGATATTGGCGTGGCCAAAGGTTCAGAATTTGCTGCCGAACACATTGGCAACAGTACCGAAATGGACGAAATAGTGGTAGCTTGCCAAGCAACTGGCGGGCAAGCCATCGGCATCGTGTGCGATGTACGCTCGGCCGCATCGTGCCAAAATTTAGTCCAAAAAACTATCGAAGCATTTGGTAGTGTGGACGTACTAATCAACAATGCAGGGGTGGGCTATTTAATGGAAGCCTTTGTTGATTTTAAAGAAGAAAGCTGGGACGCTGTGCTTGACGTAAATCTCAAAGGAGCATTTTTATGCTCGCAAGCGGCAGCACGCCAAATGATTACTCAAAATACGGGCGGTAACATTATCAATATTGCGAGCCAAGCTGCCAAATCGGGCTTTCCGTTTGCGGCAGCTTATACGGCTTCTAAGCACGGTTTAGTGGGTTTGACCCGCTCCAATGCCGTCGAATTAGGCAAATTTGGCATCAGGGTCAATGCCGTTTGCCCTAATCATATCACGACTGGGCTGGGCGATTGGCAAAACAAATTTTTTGCCGAAAAACTCGGCCTCGACTACGACACCTACCTGCAAGGAATCAAAGACCGCAACCCGATGGGCCGCACGGGCGCAGTAGAAGACATCGCCAAAGCTTGTGTTTTTTTGGCCTCCGACCAAGCCAGCTACATCACAGGCGAAGCCATGAATGTAAGCGGCGGCGAGGAGTATCATTAGGATAAATACTTGATTCTTGAAAAACAGAGGAGAAAA
>JAYVJH010000638.1:0-2518 GCA_043769455.1 Runella sp.
AATGACTTTTGAACAGCCTACTACTGATTTGACTAAGTAAATTCCCTTAGTGATTTCTATCTTCTAAGGGAATTTACTTAGTCGATACCCAAAAATTCAAGGAATTCCCCTATTGACAAGCGTAGTTTGATTGTGCTACCTTTGCAACAAGCAACTTAAAAAGATAGTACACTACTCTTAGTTGCGATACTTACTTTACATATTCATTTCACAGCTTAAATAATTATCACCATGAAAAAAAAACTTATTGCTACTCTCATCATCAGTATCTTTGTTTTATCTTGTCAAAAAGAAACAGAGAAGTTAGTCCCTCTCGCATTAAAATCACAAGAAATCGTAGATTCATTGACTCAGTTTAGTGTAGATGTAAATCTTGCTGAACAAACGTCACGCTATTTTTGGGATTCAAAAGTTGAAGATTCTAAAAATGCCCGTGTATCTGCAAAAGAAATTGAAAAAGTAGTTGAATATAAGAATGAAGAAAAAAATACGGTTTGTTTTATCGTCAATTATAAAGATGGAAAAGGTTACACCATTGTATCTGCCGACAGACGAATGATACCTGTCTTGGCATATTCGGAAGATGAAAATTTTGATGATAAAACAGAAAATATGGGTATCCAGTATTGGCTTGGAATTATTAAAGATGTTCATAAAAACTCACAGAAAATCAAGAAAGTTGCTGATGATGTAGAAAAAATGTGGAGAAAATATGATAAACAAAGCGCAAAAAATAAACGTATTGGGTCTGCTGAAGATTGTGGGCCTTTGCCTAACAACATACTTATACCGCATTTAACTGATGGAATTAGCATTTGGGGGCAAGGGAGTGGTTATAATTATTATTGTCCAAACAGAAGTGGATCTTCTTGTAATTGTGGTAAAGCTGCCGCTGGCTGTGGCCCCGTTGCCATGGGGCAAGTAATGCGTTATCATAAAAAACAAGTTTCTTTTAATAACACAGTTTTCACACAGGCCACTTTCAATAGCATGCCAAGATGGATTACAACGTCAGCAATTTCAAATTGGTGTACGCCAGATGGCTCTAATAATTTATCTATTTCATGGCTTTTGAGTAGTCTGGGGCAGAGTTTAAATGTAAATTATTCTATCGCAACAAATTGCCAAACTGCCGTATTAGCACCATCAAATATCGTTAGCTTATTCAATCAATTAGGCTATAATAGTTTTGAAAAATCGTTTTATTCTAATGTCGGCTTAGTAGATAGTGAAATATTAAACAACCGGCCAGTAATACTGTATGGTTCAAACTGTAATAGTTGTATTTGGAACGCTCATATTTGGGTCTTAGACGGTCTTCAAAAAAGTTATTGGTGGGACGTGATTCCTCACTACGACGATTATGGTAATTACTGGGAGGAGTGTCGTTTAGGCACTTATACGACATATCAAATGAATTGGGGCTGGAATGGGGGCTCTAATGGCGGTTGGTTTACGCTTTACGGTTTTAATGGCGCTGGAACCATTTATGACAATGCAAGTATGAAAGCCTATATTGTAAGACCTTAAACTATCCAACACCATGAAAACTCACACAATCACTCTTTTAATATTATCCGTATTGTTGTCTTATTCTTGTAGCCCTATCGAAAGGCAGCAAGAGCAGCTTATATTTGTAAATAAACTAAACGAGCCAATAGAACTAAATTTATTTACAAAGCAAGACAGGACAGGGCTATGAATGTATTCTTCTTCAACATTGAATGAAGGAACACGTCAGCTTTCTAACTATACACTTAAACCCGATGAAGAATACAGTTTTTACTCGTTAGTGAGTGATGGTAGCAAACCTAATAGTGTTTTTTTTAGTGTTTTTGATAGTCTGAGAATCAAGACATCGAAACATTCTGTGATGTTCAAACCAAAACTCGCTACCAACTACATACATAATATTTACGAATCAAACGAGGGCTGGACTTACAAAAGAGAAAACTATACACTATCAAGGCAGTTCACACCAATTAAAGTAGTCTCTGACATTTATTATTTTACGTTTAGAGATGTGTTTTTTAAGTAGTGGTTTTTCGAGCAAAATTTATAATTCACTATCTTAAAGTAACTATCATTTTCGCCTTTGTTGGTGTTTTCACCAACAAAGGCAGAAAAAAACCCGATTAAGTTTTAAAACTCAATCGGGTTTTCGTTTACTGAACTTATTTTTTACTCATTTTAACTACCAACACTACACACCTACAGTGTTATTTTTTAGTTGCGTAGCACGAATTTTTTAGATATACTGATTTACGATATTTTCAAATACTTCTTGTTTACCGCTAATTTGAGCAGGTTCTGCGTTGCTGATTGCATAGTTGCGGAGGTCTTCAAGTGTCATTTTGCCTGTTTCAAAATCGTGGCCTTTACCCGAGTCAAATGAAGCGTAGCGGTTTTTTCGGAGTGTCAAATAAGGCGATTTTTCCAGAATATCATTAGCCGTAATCAATGCTCGGGCAAAAGCGTCCATACCGCCAATATGTGCCGCAAAAATATCGTGTAGGTC
>JAYVJH010000639.1:0-2250 GCA_043769455.1 Runella sp.
CCAGCATGACCTATTTTTTTGATTCGGCAGGCTCGTTTGAGTTTATTAACGGCATCAAACGATGTCCATGTAATTGGTTTATTTATCAATATCACTTCACCCTCACCAGGCGTTGTTTGTTGGTCGTTGGTCATCATTAGTTTACTTTTACAAGCTATCTGGTATGTATTTAGCTTGGCGGTTTCTCTATAATTTCCACCAATCAAAATTATCCGAAACTATTATTTCGTTTTTTGAGAGGTGGTGTGTAGTCTTCATCGGAATTGTTCTAAACTGTAATTGATACTTTTCTACAAATTGCCGTATTTCGGGCGTATCATCGTAGGTGAGCATAAATTTGCCTTTTATTTGAGCCGCCAATCCAAATAGTTTTTCATGGTCTATTTCAAAATGAGTATAGAGACGCTTGCCTGCTATGGTGTATGGTGGGTCAATAAAAAAATAGGCTTGTTTGTTATTCAGATTTTGTATTATTATCTCAAAAGCATCGCCCGATATGAACTTGATTTTGTTTTTTATAACATTGATAGCCATTATTCTATCTCTCAATGTTTTAGGATACCAGCGAGAGGTAATTCCTTTACCATTTTCACCGTTTTTTATCATTCCCGAACCTTTCGCTATAATACCCCCATGAAAAACCCTGTTTTTTAAAATTGTACAGAAAGCCACATCTTGTGGGTCTTTATTGGTATTTGCCAAATCTGCTATTACATTTTCATAAGTCAAATCGTATGAGTATATTTTATCGGCAAGCCATTGATTTTTTTCGTTCAAAATAACTTCCCAAACAGCCCCTATTTCGTGATCTATTTCTACCATTGTAATTTTTTCGGCTAATTTTTCAAAAGCAGCTGTCAAACTAACAATTCCACCACCAGCGAAAGGCTCTATTAAATTTTCTACGGTTTTTCTCTCTTGTTTTAACCATCGCCTCACAACTGGAATGAGCCAAGTTTTACCCCCCGGGTAACGAAATGGACTACGTTGCGGCACAGATGCTACGTTGGTAACGAGCTTTTGAAGACCGCTATTTTCAGTCTCGAACATCGTCATTTGGCTATTCATTCTACAACTATGTTTTTAAAATTACTAATACCTGATACACCTGTTCTTTTATTATCTAATTTCTTTTGTAGTAATTCAGTGAATTGACTTATTGAGCCTGCTTCAAATTTTGCAATTTGCTCCAAAGCACTTGAAAACTTAGTATAAACGATTCGCTGGAGTTTGAGCATGAGCGTATTGGTATCTTTGCTTGGAACAAGATCGTAAAGAAAAAACGCAAAATCTGAATCCGATTTGTTAAACTCTGGAAGAATTGGAAGGGTATTATAAAAACTCGTTTGTAGTGCTACCACTTGTTTCTTATCCCATTGTTTTAGTATTGAACCTTTGGCAATTATTTGTGGTATCAGTCTTTTTCTGGAAGAAGACAAATAGTCAGGCTTAGGATATTTGAAGGCTTGTGTCCAAGTAAATTCAGTAGATTGTTCTTCTGAAAAAGCAGTAAATGGTCCCGTTAGATTACCAGAAATATAAACTGATTGGACTTCCAAAGAGCCAAAATCTAATATTCTGCCCTTGTCGTCATAAGACACCAGCACGTAGTCAATATTGCCCGCCGATTTACCAAATTTGTCTTTTAATCGAACCTCACCTACGTGTGTCCAAGCCGATTTACCATCAAAAATAAAACTAGCGGCATCACTGATAATTATCCAATCCTCTCTAAATCTAATCGGGCAAATAATTACTTGTTTTCCTTTGTGATTTAAACTACAAACACCTAACGGAAACTCAATACTATTTTTCGTACAATTTGAAACGATATTATTGTATGGACAAAGTTTATCTTCTCGGTAACGTTTCGCTCTATCAGTTTCGTTATCAATCGGAAAACCAAAAACTTCCCCCAAAGGCTGTATTTTATTTTTGTCTGCCATCATCTCTAAATTATCTGCAACTTGACACCGCTCAAAATCATAGCCAAAATAATACCTCCTACAACAATGCGATAGATACCAAAAAGCCTAAAACCGTACTTTGACAGAAAATCTATAAAGAACTTAATGGCAGCCAACGCCACCACAAAAGCAACGACGTTGCCAATGGCCAATAACTGAATCTGGTCTGATGATAGCGTGAAGCCGTCTTTATAGTAGTCTAATGCTTTTTTGGCAGTGGCGGCAAACATCGTTGGTACGGCCAAAAAAAATGAAAACTCAGCAGCGGCTTTACGGCTCAATC
>JAYVJH010000640.1:0-1667 GCA_043769455.1 Runella sp.
TTTCTATGCTGTTAATCGTTTTTTAGCAAATTTAGGCAAAAATGTAAAAATCAATTTTTCCGATTTTAATCTAAACTAATTTCGCACAAGCACTTAGTAACAAGTAGGTATGCTGGGCGAGATTTATTGGTGTTTCAAGTACAGTTTCAACCTGGTGCTTTGGCAAGGCTCACGGGTTTGTCGTTGAACGAATTGAGCAATACTTTCGTAGATGCCGAAGATATTTTTTCAAACGAAATCAGGGCTGTCAATGAGCGGTTGAGTTATACCAAGCATTATACCGAGATGGTGCCGATTGTCGAAGATTTTATGTTTTACCTCATCGGGCGGCTGTCGGGAAGTCGCTACAAAAACAATTACTTGCCCATAGACCGTGCCAATCAGTTTATTTTAGAACATGACGGCAATATTTCGCTCGATTGGCTGGCCAACCAAAGCTGTTTGAGTACAAGGCAGTTTCATCGTCAATTTATTGAACGTCATGGTGTTAGCCCAAAATTATACGCCCGCATTGCCCGCTTTGAACACGCCATTAAGCAAAAACACATCAACGCTCACAAAGACTGGCTGACCATAGCTCTCGAATTGGGCTACTACGATTACCGGCATCTGGTACGAGACTTTAAAGAATTTACGACCCTCACACCCAACGGCTTTTTGATGGCCGAAGGCAAATCGCCCGAACGGACTTTTGGGGTGATAGAGGTATAGCAACTCTATCCGTGCATTTGTTAATGTTGTCGATGACAATAGTTGTAAAAATATCATTCCACTCGAATTTGAAAGACTATTAATCGTTCGTACATTTGTCAAAACCATCACTCAATATAACTATGTCCTTCGGATTTTTTAATACCCCCGCCACCAAAAACGAACCAATCAAAAGCTATTCAGTTGGCTCTGCTGAACGCACTGCCCTACAAACCACTTTGGCAGAAGCCCGTACCAAACAAGTTGATTTGCCGATGTATATTGGTGCTAATCAAGTGTTTACAGAACAAAAATATAAGGTTTCGCCACCACACGACCATCAACACATTTTGGGACATTATTCAATGGGCGATGCCTCGCACGTAACACAAGCCATTGATGCAGCACTGGCTGCTCGGGAGCAATGGGGCAATATGAGTTGGGAACACCGTGCGAGTATTTTCTTGAAAGCCGCCGATCTGTTGGCTGGCCCTTACCGTAACCAAATCAACGCCGCTACGATGTTGGGGCAATCTAAAAATGCGTACCAAGCCGAGATTGATGCGGCCTGCGAGATGATTGATTTTTTGCGGTTCAATGTCCAGTTTATGACCGAGATTTATGGCCAACAGCCCATATCATCTGACGGTATCTGGAATCGGTTGGAATACCGCCCTTTGGAGGGTTTTATCTTTGCCCTAACGCCCTTTAACTTCACGGCTATTGCTGGCAACTTGCCTGCTTCGGCGGCTCTGATGGGCAACGTAATCGTCTGGAAACCAGCACTTACACAGGTTTATTCTGCCGACGTGCTGATGCGGATTTTTAGAGAAGCAGGGCTACCCGATGGTGTCATTAACCTCATTCATGTGGACGGGCCTGTGGCTGGCGATGTTATTTTCAAACACCGAGATTTTGCAGGTATTCACTTTACGGGCAGTACCAAAGTGTTTCAGCATATCTGGAAAACCATTGGC
>JAYVJH010000641.1:0-4235 GCA_043769455.1 Runella sp.
TCGCCAACGTTTACGATTTTTTTTTGCATTGTATGTAGGTAGTATTGTGTATTTGTAGTGCCGTTCCCAGTGTCTAAGGGTTTACTGCTTGTAGATTGAGCTAATTGATTTGGTGATTTTCTTCTATATTAGCCATCTAATCAATCAAGCAATGTTACTTACAAAGACAGGTATTTGGTGTTTTGAAGACTGTATCAATGAGCCAGAATTTGAATGTAAAATTAAAAGAAAAAGTATGCAAAACAAAGTATAGTATTTTATCTGACTACAATACAACCTCTGCACGCTTAGAAAAATTTGGTATTGTTACTCATAGACAACGACAGAATATATTGGAACTTATGACAGTATAAAATATGTATTGTTCTCAAGGCCGAGGCTCGGTTTGTCTGCCCCAACTTACCACAGTACTATATTGTCGGTAGTGATTTTTCGGTTAGTAGTTTATAGTCCGATTTTGCTACAAATAAGTCACCCTCAATAGTGTCCAATTTTGTAATAATTGCTTTTATTGCTTCGTCAGACTGGTCAATTCCTATCCATTGTCTGCCATTGGCTTGTGCAGCTTTGAGCGTTGTTCCTGAACCTGCAAAACAATCTAATACAATACTGTTTTCATTTGACGACGTTTTTACGATTACGTCTAATAAGTCTGCATTTTTTTCGGTTGGATAAACTGGATATTGGGGGTCTTTAAACTCCCAAATATCTTGCATGCGTTTTCCTTCTTGTTCGTCAAAGTATATTTTTTTTCTTGGATTTCCTTTATCACTCCACTCAATAAGTCCGTCATTGTCTAATTGTTCTAATACAGCAACTTCACTTCGCCAATGTCTTCCTTTTGGTGGCAAAACACCCTTGAATGGGTACGAGGTTTTTCCGTTTTGAGTTTCCCCTGGGGCGTGCAAAGGAATGGTTGTATAACGTCTGCCGTTTTTTTCTAATTTAGAAAAAAGTTTTAATTTATCTTCTTCGGTGTAGGGCGTTTTGGGTTCATTCCAAATTAAGTTTTCAGATTTAGAATAAAACAAAATCATGTCTTTCATGTTGCCATATCCTTTGCGAGCAAAATTTTTAGGATTACATTTTACCCTCGTAATATCATTTCGGAAGTTTTCAATTCCAAAGACTTCATCCATCAAAATTTTTACATAATGGCCAATTTTGTAGTCAATATGCAAATAAATAGAGCCTTTATCAGAAAGTAACATATTAAGAAGAACCAATCGTTCTCTTATAAATTCAAAAAAATCAGTCCCTTTTAATTTGTCGCTGTATGCTATTGTTCCGTTTGAACCGTTACTAATTGTAGCGGAACGCCGCCCGTTTGTTTCTCCGTCTGTAATTGTAAAAGTATTGTTTGTAGCAAATGGTGGGTCAATATAAATCAAGTCAATTTTGCCAGTAAGGCTATGTTTTGTAATTAGTTGCTTTAATGCTACTAAATTATTTGCTTGAATTAGCAAATTAGAGTTACTGGAATATCCATTTTGGGTCGAATTAAATGGAACGCTTCCCGCTTGTTCCAATTCAATGTCAGAAATATTATCAAATATCTCTTTTTCAGTTTTTTTGTTTGAGTAGCTGAGTTGCATAGAATTTAGATTGAGTATAAAAATTCACGCAATACTAAACTGCTCATTATGTTGTAATTTTTGTACTTGGTTGTGATGTCTGTGTAGTATTTGCTTTTGTTTTTAAGCCAAGGAATACCATCTAAAATACCAATACACACTGCCCCATTATAATCTGCTTTTATGGTTGTAATTATATCTACAAAGGACTTATCTTGATTACCCCCAATATCTGTAATAAACTTGGCTTCGGCCAGCACGTATTTACCGTTGAAACGTGCGATGAAATCTAAACCTTTTTCTTTGTTATATCCAAAATGAACATTTGCAAATTCTAACAAAACAGCATCGTTTCCACCCAAAATGGCATTGTCGCTATTACTCAAAAAAGTTTCAAGATTTACGGGCTTAATTCCAAGCGATTTGTTTTGTAACCAACGGCTAAACATCGGCCCCATTTGGGTATTAGTCTCTTTGGGTTCTATACATTTTTCATATAATTTGTCTAAACCCATTTGATACATTGTACCAGCCAATCTGTTTATAGTCTGAGGGTTGCGCACCAAATTTGTACTATCTTTTCTCAAAAACGATACATAACTGTTTTTGATAGGAAATTTTTGAAGTTTAAGAAGCCCTGTAATTAATTCTAAATTATCTTGATTGGCAAAAGCCGTCTCAATTTTTTGCCATTGATTTTGGTCAATATCTCGCATTCCTTCTGGAATTGTTGGATAGACTTGAAAAAGGTCATCTAAATATGATCTTTGGTTTGCGTATTCTATGCTTAATTCTGTCCAGTAGTTCATATCACAAAGATAGATATTTAGTTTTTTGATTTATCTCCCTCCCGCAGGGCAATGTTCTTTGAGGTATTTGGTAAAAAGTGTGTTGAGGTGTCGGCGAGTGCCTTCGCCCTCATAGATGCCATGGCTACGATTGGGGTAAGGCATAAACTGAAACTGTTTATTGTTTTTAATCAACTCATTGACAAGCTGTTCGGCATTTTGATAATGTACGTTATCGTCGCCAGTGCCATGAATATAGAGCAGGTTGCCACGTAGGTTTTTGGCATGGGTAATGGGCGAACCTTTGACAAAATCGGCACGAGTTTCGGACGGAACGCCCATATATCGTTCTTGATAAATATTGTCATAATTTAATTGATTGCCCACGGCTGCTACCGAAATACCCGTTTTGTATTGGCTGGGATATTGAAAAAGCAAGTTTAAAGTCGATGACCCACCTCCACTCCAGCCATGCACGGCCACACGACTTGTGTCTATAAAGGCATAGCGTTTGAACATTTCTTGTGCGCCCAAGGCTTGGTCTCTGATGTTGATTGTACCAATGTTTCGATAAATGGCTTTGCGCCATGCACGGCCTTTGGGCGAGGGCGTACCACGGTTGTCGAGAGAAGCATAAATATAGCCATCAGCGGCCATATCGCCGTTATAAAGCCCGTTGCGGCCTGTACCAAATCTGTCGATGACCGTCGAAGAAGCTGGCTCACCGTAAACCATATAAACAATGGGGTACTTTTTGGTAGAATCAAACGGTACAGGCTTTACCAACCAACCGTCCAACTCCACGCCCTCGGTTGTTCTGACTTTAAAAAACTCTACTTTCGCGCTTGCCGTTGGTATAGTTCTGCGGTTGTTGTTTCGAGTTTGTCCAAAAGGTTGATGTTCAGGCATTTTGAGCCATTCGTTTACAGTAGGGGTATTGGCATTTGAGAATGAATGTTGAGCAAACTGGCCATTGGGCGACAAGTCGTAGGCGTGCGTACCCACCTGTGCTGCCAACGACAGCCGCTCTGCCAAACTGCTACCGTCCAATTTTGTACGGTACAAATAGCTCTGTGTGGCATTGTCGGGCGAGGCCATGAAGTAAACAAAGTTATTTTTTTGGTCAATGAGCGTAATCGTTATCACATCATAGTTACCAGCAGTAATACACTTTTCGGTTTTGCCGTCTCGTGATATTCTGAACAAATGTCGCCAGCCGTCTTTTTCAGACACCCACAAAAATTCTTTACCACCGGCCAGCCAGTCCCAACCCACGGGGTCGTCGTTCCAGCGGCTTTTTATGTCAATCCACGCTTCGTCGTTTTCAGTATAAAACTCCATCGCTTTGCCATTTGTGGTATTGACATACAGCAACTTACTTTGGTTTTGTTTGCGATTGAGTTGCTGCATCACAAGCTGGTTAGTTCCCGACCATTCGGCACGGGGCAAGTATGTATTTTGGGGGTCGCCAGGAATCTCCGCCCATTTGGTTTTGGTTGTGGCAACGTTCACAATACCGATTCGGTAAGGTGATGGCGTTTCGCCCACTTTTGGATATTCGACTGGTACGTTGAACGAATAAAGCGAATCAGTGTTGTTTATCATCAAAAAGTTACGAATCTTGGTAGCATCAATTTGCCAATACATCACGTTTTTACTATCGGGACTCCACCTAAACCCGTCTCGGCAGTCAAATTCTTCTTCATAAACCCAGTCAAAAGTACCGTTAATTACCCTATCAGTGCCGTCTTTGGTCAAGGTCATGATTTTGTTGGTAGTAGCATCTTCGACATACAGATTATGCTCGCTCACATAGGCTACCTTACTGGCATCGGGCGACAGTTTGGCAAACATCAGCGATGATGCAGGGCGA
>JAYVJH010000642.1:0-1589 GCA_043769455.1 Runella sp.
TGCGTTATGATGGTAATGCCTGGACGAATAACGATATTATCTGGTTCTGGATTAAGATTTACAATCTTAAAAAAATCACTGTACATCACAAACTCAGTACCTGAGCCATCTTTACGAGTTGTCGAGAGTTTTATTTGGTAGTCGTTACGGGTTCTGAGCGAGTCGGGTATTTTCCAATAGTTGGCACTACCATAACGAGATACTACTTGATTAGCAGCAATTATCCCAATATTTATGCCATCTCGCATCAGTTCGAGCGTGTAAGTGCCTATGGCAAAACTCGTTTCCCACAAAATATAATGCCAATTACCACCACCTTCCCAGACTGTTTTGTTGTTGGGCAAAGTAAAAGTAGCATCTTGCCGTACCTTTTCTAAGCGTATACTTTGAGAAAAACTACCGTAACTACCACAATTAGACTCGTCCCTGCCCTCCAAAACCGTAGGCTTATTGGCTTGAAATGTAGGGTTTAGGGTAATCAATATTCTCGAACAACTAATAATATCGCCAGCGTCTTGCCCTTGTAAGTCTTGCCCATTTGCGCCTCCTTGAAGTACTTTTTTTTCAATTGGCCCCAATCTATCATATTGTAGCTTGCCATTTATTTCTTTGCCAACTACCGCCGACTTGACGTAGCTTTTTTTGTCAGTAATAAAAATATCAAAGCCTTTGTAACTACCGTCGTCAATGCGGTAAATAGCAAGTTCGTAATAGATATTACCCGATTTACCAATATATCGCCCGCTAAAGTCCGTGGCTTCAACTCGGGCATTGGAGGGTTGTGGAATAAACTCTGTTATTTTGAGCGTGTCTTTGCCCCTACTCATGGGCATATAAGACTGTGCTGAAACTTGGTTAGTGGTCGCAAATATCCCCCACAAACAAGCCAAAACTGTAAAAAAGGCAAAGATGTATTTTTTCATTGTTTTTATTGACTTTATTGTTTGGTAAATATCAAGTTATAAATATATCTTGGCCCACCATAAGCAGAAAGGTCAAGAACTGTCTGCCACGTCATGGTGTTGCCTGAGTACGAGATAGTGGCTTCGCTGTCTGGGTCGTCAAAACTGTTGGAGGTAAGGATAATAGTTTTGCCTTTTATCATATACTTTTTTCCATTATAATTGTCGCTGTAAAAACATCCTGTTTTGGCGACGACAGTGTTTTTAATCAGCCCATTTTTAAACTCCCAAATATCTTTGCTACACTCTGTTAAGTTTTCGGGTGGGTCAGTGTTTGATGTGAGTTTTGTTAGTATCCATTTGGAACTTTCCATCGGAGACAAAGGGGAGACCGTTTCTGCATTTTTGGTGCAGCTATCAAAAAACAGTAAAGCGAGTATGATTGATAAAGATATCTTTTTCATTTTGAGTAGTTTTAAAGTCATTTACTATTGCTTCCCACCCACACGCTTGTATCGCTGATAGGCTGGTACGGGTTTTGAGGTGCTGAGGCCGCCCAAGAGGTAGTGTGCCGTTATCGAAAAGCTACCGTTGGGTATGTGTATAGCATTACTTTTGGCAATACTCGACAGTCCCAAATTCCAACGCATTTCTACCCCAAACCCCTTGATAGACGGAAACTCTTTG
>JAYVJH010000643.1:0-1841 GCA_043769455.1 Runella sp.
GCGTCGCATACCGAAGCCATCAAATGCCATGACGATGGCCAATATTATTTTTTGGAAACAGCCTCGCGGGTGGGTGGCGCACACTTAGCCGAAATGGTCTATTATTCGTCAGACATTAACTTGTGGTCAGAGTGGGCAAAAATAGAAACAGCAGTAGCTCAAAAACTAACTTACTCATTACCAGAGGTTAAAGACTCTTATTCTGGAATAATTATATCGCTATCGTGGCAACAGTCTCCAGATACAAGCCCTTTCAACGACCCCGAAATAGTTTGGCGAATGGACGAAGAACACCACGTAGGCTTGATTGTTCAGTCAGAAAACAGAGACCGTGTGTTAGAACTAATGGACAAATACGCCCAGATGATATACGACAGCTACCATGCCTCAGCGCCAGCCCAAGCAAAAGCTACACATTAAGCTATGCCACTACTCTGAGTGGTTACCAAAATAATATTTCGATTACGTTTTTGGCATAATTTTTGTAGATGTTGTGCGTGAATTTAATTTGCGTTGTGAGTGTATTAGAGATTGCACGTTTTTATGAATTTTAAAGTAAATTATACTAAAAAAGCAAGGGTTTTTTAATTTTGGCACGAATTTAGGATAGGGTTGAGTCATTGAGTTACATCAATATATCATTCCTTACTAAACGTAAATTTCTCAATGAAAAATCGCTCCATTCCCTTATTTAGTTTTTGCTTACTTTTCTTTCTCACTTTGTTTTGTTTTGAGGCAAATGCCCAGATAGTAGAAATTGCTAAGTCGGCAAGCAACTCCACCCCAGCGGCAGGCACTACCATTGCCTACACGCTCAATTTTAGGTGCGCCAGTACCACGTCAAATTGCGACAATGTGATAATAACCGATGTAGTGCCAGCAGGTTTGACATACGTTGGGGCTACATCTTCGTTGGGTGGTAATCCTGTTTTTGATGCAGGTACAAATACCCTCAACGTAACTTTTAGTCGCGGAAGCGGTGCTGGTCTCAATGCTGGTGATGCAGGTCAGGTGGTAATTACCTGTATTGTTCCATCAAATACACCTGCTGGAACGGAAATTAACAACACGGGTACAATATCTTCGAGCAATGCAGGAACTAAAACCTCATCGGCTTCAATCAACACCACGGGTGGTATTAACTTTGTAGATGGTGTGGGGGTCAATAAGTTTGGTAGCGGTAATTATTCGCCTAATGGAAACACCAACTTCACCATTCAACACGGAAATACAGGCTCAGGGACGCTCACCAATTATTCTATAACCGATCCACTTCCAAGTGGTTTGTCATACCAAAGTTTAATTATCAATAAATTTCCTGGAACTAACAACAATATCAATCTTTTTTACAGAACCAGTAGTAATTCGTCTTATCAGGCTTGGCCAGGCAACCCAAAGGGAACTTCTGGTGCTGACATAAGTCTGAATGTGAGCGAGCTAAACTTGCCCGCTGGCGAGGTGGTAACTGATGTACGCATTGATTATGGTGACATAGCTGGTGGCGGCTTGTTTTTACCAAACCAGCCTGGCGCGGCTGGCAATATAGTCATAACAGCCAAAGCTGCCGCCGATGTTACCGCTACCAGTTTAGAAAACTGTGCAACGGCCAGTGGTGGAGGCTTTTCTAAGCAATCTTGTACCACAGCTTTCAATGGGGTGGCCGAAAACAAAGGCTTTGTCTTTAAAAGTCCCGCTGTGGCAGGCCCTTATGCAGCAGGTGCCGAAGTAGAGTTTTATACTGGAATTACCTTTCCAGCCAGTAATATTACGCCCGTTACCGAAGTTACGGTTGTTGATTTTCTTCCTGCTGGTGCATCTTATGTAGCGGGTAGTGCATACGC
>JAYVJH010000644.1:0-6997 GCA_043769455.1 Runella sp.
GCTATGTGAACAAACAAAAAGCCCTGCATATAACTCTGTTTCTAAATGTATATCGGGTACTTCGACCGTCCAGAAAATATCGCCAAAACGACATAATGAAATAAAATACTGGCTACCACGGCGTTCGAGTTTGACTATGTCTGGTTTTACGATTGGTGCTTTTATTTCTTCAATATTTGTATTTTTTGTTTTTCGATACTGAAACGCAGCCAGACCGTCTCCATGAACAGCTACCGACACCATGGTAGCGTTTGTGTCGAGACCAGACCGAAGCATGACTCCTAACTTACGATGTGGATCTGTGCCAATACCTTCTAAATTTACTTCGGCTTGAATCATAAAATCGCCACTCATTTTTTTCCAGACATACTGCATTTCGTCTTTTTTAAACCAAATATTTGACCCCGATGCCGACAATTTATAAGTTTGAGATGGCGCATCATAACTGGACGAACCAGCCAGAACGACAGATCCAATGTCAGCATGATTGTCAAAAATACCAACAGGATTTTGGCCAAATACCACGCTTGATAGAAGCAAAAAGACGGTGAAAGCGTTGAGTTTTTTCATAATAAATAAAGGTTTATCCAACTCAAAGCCAACATAATATAGTTTCTAATGGTTGCCAATGTTGTTTATTACTTGGCGGCCATACGAATTGCCCCATCAAGTCTGATTACCTCACCATTCAACATTTGATTTTCGATAATATGTTTGGTCAAAGCTGCGTATTCGTTTGGCTGTCCCAAACGAGGTGGGAAAGGTACTTGTAGCCCCAACGACGTGCGGGCTTCTTGTGGTAATGCCGCCAATAGTGGAGTTTCAAAAAGTCCAGGCGCAATAGTCATAACCCTAATACCAAACCGAGCCAACTCACGAGCAATAGGCAAAGTCATACCCACAACTCCACCCTTTGAGGCCGAGTAAGCGGCTTGGCCAATTTGGCCATCAAAAGCCGCCACAGAAGCTGTCGATACAATTACGCCTCTTTCGCCATCTTCTTGTGGCTCGTTGGTCTGTAATATCGCTGATACTAACCTAATTACGTTGAATGTTCCGATGAGGTTGATAGTAACTGTTTTGGTAAAACTTGCCAAAGAGTGTGGCCCTGCCTTGCCGACGACACGCTCGGCTGGGCCAATACCCGCACAATTTATAACCCCATGCAAGCCACCAAATGTTTTTATGGCCAAATCAAGCGCATTTTGTACCGACTCTTCGTTGGTTACATCGGTCGATATAAATAGTGCCTCACTACCCAACTGTTTTTCGGCTTCTTGGCCTGCCGTTGTGTTAATGTCGAGCAGTACGGCCTTACCGCCATTTGCAACAATCATCTGGGCAGTGGCCAATCCTAATCCCGAGGCTGCGCCTGTTACGGCAAAAATTTTGTTTTGTATGTTCATTGTCAACTATTTTTTAGCAAATATAACAAATATTGTGCGTAAAAAAGGTGGATTATTGATGCTAAGTTGTATTTTTGGCCAAGTATTACGACCGATTTAATTTTATAAAATAACAATGGAAATCTCACTGTTGGGCAAAAGAGCGTTTATTGGTGGTAGTTCGCAAGGCATCGGTTTTGCCATAGCTCAATGTATGGCCGCCTGTGGCGCAACCGTAACGCTAACAAGTAGAGACGAAACCAAACTCAAAGCGGCAGTTGCACAGCTACCCACGCCCCAAAATCAGCAGCATGACTACTGTGTGGTAAACTTTGGGGATATTGAACAATTAAAAACGCAATTAGCTGATTATCAATACAAAACAGCCCAAAACCCAGTCAGTATTTTAGTATTGAACTCAGGCGGACCAGCACCTGCAACGGCATACAATGCTACAATAGACCAATATCAGGCTTATTTCAATGAGTCGATATTGGCCAATCAAATACTGGCACAAGCCTTTGTGCCTGCCATGCGTGAGCGCAAATTTGGGCGAATATTAACCATTTTGAGCGCCGTTGTTAAGCAACCAAAAATAGATTTGGGAATTTCTAATACCCTTCGGGCGGGCGTAGCCAACTGGGCAAAGGCACTGTCGATTGAGTTGGCCGTTGATGGAATTACGGTCAATAATATACTGCCTGGTCTTATCCAAACCCAACGCCTTGACCAACTTATAGAAAGTAGGGCAATGCAAGCCAATGTTTCGACTGCAACTATTGCCTCACAAATGGCGGCTTCTATTCCTGCTGGCCGTATTGGCTCGCCGAGCGATATGGGCCATATAGCCGCATTTTTGGCATCAGACTTAGCGGCATATATAAATGGCGTGAATATACCCGTCGATGGCGGTTTTTTGGGAACACTCTAAATATTAAGTAGTGAATAGTGAAAAACGGATAACGAAAAGTATTATAATTGGTCAATAATCAGATATTTAAGTACATATCTAAAAATAATACGGTATTTCTATTTTGCTAATTTACTGATTTACAGCACTTTATTTAACTCACGACTACTTAAAATAAGTTAAATCCTTGTTTATTACACACAACTATTCATTATTAAAAATACAGATATGAAAATCAATTTAGCTCTAACAACTGTCATGGACGGCCTCATGCGCCGATATAGTGAGCGTGTACCCGATGTTAAAAAAATAACCCAAGCACTTGTCAGTCAGGGAATTATAAAAAATGAAGCAGATATTGAAAACGATCACGTGGCTTTTAGAACGATGGGGGTGCCTAACTTGGGAATTGCTTCGTTCGAGAAAATTTTTATGCACTATGGATACCAAAAACGTGATTCTTTTCATTTTGCCGGAAAAAAATTAGATGCCTTTTGGTTTGCGCCACCAGAGCCGCATTTTCCTCGAATCTTTGTGAGCGAGTTGCGTGTGTCTGACCTTTCTGAAATTGCACAGACTATTATCAAAAAATATACCGATACCGTACTGAGCGACCCATCTGACGATTTGGATTTTGAAGATGGCGCAGCCGTTGATACTTTTTTGCACTCACCACTTTGGCAGCTACCCAGCCTCAGCGACTATCTAACACTACTCGCCGAAAGTGAATATGCGGCTTGGGTGATTTATAATCGTTATTATCTCAATCATTATACTATCAGCGTACATAACTTACCCAACGGCTATAATACCATCGAAGAGTTTGATGCTTTTGCAGCAAGTATTGGCGTGAAAATGAGCGATGCCGGCGGCCTTGTCAAAGTAAGTCCTGATGGAGGTCTATTGCAAAGTTCAACAGTTGCACAAATGGTTGAGGCTACTTTTGAAGACGGTCAAACGCACATCATTGCAGGTAGTTATGTAGAATTTGCGGAGCGAAAAGTACTGCCCCAATTTAGCCATCTCCCACTATCCGACATCAGACGAGAACATCGCCGAGAGGGTTTTGAAACAGGCAATGCCGACAAAATTTTTGAAAGTACATTTACCAGTCAAACAAACAGGTAACTAATGGCAGAAGTACCTATGGTTTTATCTCAAAAACTTATAACCCGACACCACAGCGTACAAGTGCGGAACATCAGAAACGGGCGGTAACGCAAAGCGAGCTTGTGCCAGAGTTTGAGGCTCTAAAATAGGGTTTTGTACGTTCATCAATGCCATAGTATAGCCTGATTCTTGGGCTATTTGTACTGTTGCTTCGTCAATTTGCTCTGGCCCGCCGTAAGGATATATCAATACGTTTGTTTTTGTATTTAACTGATTTTCAATACGTTGTTTAGATTCTAATAGTTCATATCGTTTTTCGTCGTTGGTCAAAAATCTCAAAATTCGGTGGCTCATCGTATGCGAAGCTATCTGATTACCTTTTTCGGTTATAGTCTTGATTTGTTGCCAATTCATAAAGTCAAATCGCTCTGGCTCGGTTGTTATTTTTTGATATGGCACGTTATTTTGCTCGCAAATGGCTCGTATCATGCCATACACATCTGCTATTTGGTTGTCATACACGTATTGTCGCATCAATCTATGTCCATCATTGACTGACCGAAAAGTGTATGGGTTTTCATAATTATTGGTTGGCAATAAAATAGACTTATCGACAAATTCTCTAAAAATAAAAAAAAGGTGGTCTCGCCAAATATGAGGTAGTTTGCCATCAACCAAGTCGGGGCAGACACCAAATAATGCTGTTAGACCGTGTTTTTCGAGAGTTGGTACTAAATAATTATAGTTGTTCAACATGCCATCGTCCACTGTCAAAAAAACTCCTTGCGCTGCTGGGTTTTCAATTTCATCAATGGGGCGGACGTCAAAATGTTTATTTAGAAAAGCTAATTGTTTATCAAAAACCGCCGTCGTTACGTCCACATTATAAGCATCTTGCTGCGGTAGTTCGCTCATTGGCAGGCTGTTATGATAAGTAACAATAGCTCTCTTGCGACCTCTAAGTGCATTATACAACTGACTAATACCTGTGTAGTATGAAGCCGTAAGCCAACTGTCTCTGATAAAATGTTTGAGGTGCATGGCAACGAAATAATGAAGGTAATGGAAATTATTATTTTACAAAATTGTCAATAAACCCCATTAAAAAAGCCCCTAAAATCTATTGAAAGAAATTAGAGGCTTTTATCAGTACCCAGAGCCGGAGTCGAACCGGCACGGGGGTGAACCCACAGGTGTTTGAGACCAGCGCGTCTACCAATTCCGCCATCTGGGCCTGTACTGGACAACTCACTGTTGAGATTAGGACTGCAAAGGTAGTGTTTTTTATTTTAATTCAAAAAAATAAGGTCACTTTTTTGAATTAAATTTTACCAACCATATTCTCTGGACGTACCCATGCGTCAAACTCGTCTGATGTCATTTTTGTAAAGTCCAATCCTTTGAGGTCAAACTCTAATGCCGCTTGTTTGAGCGTAACGCCTCTTTTGTGAGCATCTTGGGCAATAGCCGCAGCGTTGTAGTAGCCAATTTTGGGGTTTAAGGCAGTTACCAACATTAACGAATTATTGACGTGTTTCTGGATATTTTCGTGTAGTGGCTCAATGCCAACGGCACATTTGTCATTGAAAGCCACACACACATCGCCAATAAGTCGGGCTGAGTGTAAGAAATTATAAATCATCATTGGCTTAAAAACATTCAATTCAAAATGCCCATTTGAGCCTCCAATACCTATTGCTACGTCGTTGCCCATCACTTGTGCTGCTACCATTGTCATGGCTTCGCATTGAGTTGGGTTTACTTTGCCAGGCATAATAGAACTACCTGGCTCGTTGTCGGGAATATAAATTTCGCCAATGCCAGCCCGTGGCCCCGACGACAGCATACGAATATCGTTGCCTATTTTCATCATACTCACAGCTACGGTTTTGAGTGCGCCATGTGCCTCAACGATGGCATCGTGAGCGGCCAAAGCTTCAAATTTGTTTTCGGCAGTAATAAATGGCAAGCCTGTGAGCGTAGCAATGTGCTTGGCTACGTTTTCAGAATAGCCATCGGGCGTATTGATGCCTGTGCCAACTGCCGTACCACCCAAAGCGAGTTCTGACAAATGTTCGAGCGTATTTTTGATGGCTTTGAGGCCGTGATTTAATTGTGATACATAGCCCGAAAATTCTTGGCCGAGTGTAAGCGGCGTTGCGTCCATGAAGTGTGTACGGCCAATTTTGACAACATTCATAAACGCCTTAGACTTAGCGGCCAGCGTATCTCGTAGTTTTTCGATGCCCGGAATGGTCGTTTCCATCAAAATTTTATAGGCTGCTATGTGCATTGCCGTCGGAAAAGTATCGTTGCTCGACTGCGATTTGTTTACGTCGTCGTTGGGGTTCAAGTATTTTTTTTCGTCCAATAGCTCTCCGCCATTCAGCACGTGCGCTCGGTAGGCTATCACTTCGTTACAGTTCATGTTGCTTTGTGTGCCTGAGCCTGTTTGCCAAACAACAAGTGGAAACTGGTCGTCTAAACTCCCTGCCAGTATTTCATCACAGACTTGGCCAATTAGATTTTTTTTGTCTTCGGTCAATACCCCGGCCTCAAAGTTGGTGATGGCGGCGGCTTTTTTGAGGTAGGCAAAGGCTCTGATGATTTCCTTTGGCATTTTGTTGATGTCTTGGGCAATCGGGAAGTTCATAATTGAGCGTTGGGTCTGTGCGCCCCAATATACATCGGCGGGTACTTCGACCTTGCCCATGGTGTCTTTTTCTATTCTAAAATTCATTTTGTAGGTTTTGTATTAAGTTTTGTGCAAAAGTAGCTACAAAACGGCATTGAACCCAAATCTTACTTACCTATCATTGTCAAAATATCTTTTTGTTCTTTGGTTGTCTATACAAACTACAGTAATAGACCGATTATCTCATTTTGTAGCAAGCCAATATAGGGAACTGGATAGTTTTTGGGGAAGCTGAATATTATTATTATTTTTGTAATAACAAAATGACAAAACGATGGAACAACTACAATTTTTGATTAATGCCAAAGGCGAGCGTACAGGATTGATTTTGGATTTTACGCACCTAAAAAATCAAACTGAAAGCCAAATCGATGACATAGAAGATATAATTGTATCAGAATTACGGAAAAATAGCCAAAAAATAAGCTGGGATTTAGCCAAAACTATATTGAAAACAAACGGGGTTATTGACTGATGAAATACTAAATCGAAATCAGTAGTAAAGCATTGAAAGAGTTGGGTGATATTCCAAAAATATTTGCCAATAAAATAGCCCAATCAATTGACTCGTTAAGCGAAGACCCTCGCTCAAATGGTTGTAAAAAGCTAAAAGGGTCAAGTAGTTTGTACCGTATCAGAGTAGCGGACTATTGCATTGTTTATAGTATTTTAGATACTATTTATATGTCGAAGTCATCAGAATAGCACATCGAAAAGAAGTTTATGGACAGGCCCCCCTTCTCGTAGCCGCTCGACAGAGCCGAGCAACTGCGATAAAATTAAGTTTATATTTTACAACTATAAGTGCTTGTGCGAAATTAGTTTAGATTAAAATCGGAAAAATTGATTTTTACATTTTTGCCTAAATTTGCTAAAAAACGATTAACAGCATAGAAA
>JAYVJH010000645.1:0-2022 GCA_043769455.1 Runella sp.
TTTCTATGCTGTTAATCGTTTTTTAGCAAATTTAGGCAAAAATGTAAAAATCAATTTTTCCGATTTTAATCTAAACTAATTTCGCACAAGCACTTATAACACTAAGATTATGGTTTACAGCGATTTTACCAGTTTAAAACAATTAGAAAAAGCGTTTGATGTTAAACCACAAATTAGTCATTTTTTGGTTGATTCATCACCGCAACAACCGACCGATAAATTATTGTTTGACCTAAAAGAGGCTGCCGAAATGCCGCTACATTATTGTTGGTGAAAACACCAACAAAGGCGCAATAAGTAAACCGAAAAATGTAAAACAGAGAAACCGCAAAATATAAAAGTCAAATTTTGCCGATTATTATTCTACTTTTTAACCTTGACTTTTATATCGGTACGCCGAAGCATTTAATATTCTGTGGTATTTTAGTTCATACTAACTCTCTACTTCTCGTGTGATATTATTGGGGAGTACACATCAAAAAAGGCGAACCGAAAGGTTCGCCTTTTTTGATGAATCGTAGATTGGCTATTCGCCAAACACGTTTACTTTTACTGTGTGTTTGACTTCTTTGTGGAGGTCAATCAGCGCGGTGTATTCGCCCAAGGTTTTGATATCGCCGAGAGATATTTTCTTACGGTCAATATCAAAACCTTTGGCTTTGAGTGCATCGGCTATTTGTGTGTTGGTAACACGGCCAAATATTTTGCCGCTTTCGCCAGCCTTGGCTGCTATTTCGAGTGTGATTTCGCCGATGGCATTGGCCATTTCTTCGGCATCTTTCTTTAGTTTTTCAGCTTTGTGGGCTGCTTGCTTTAAGTTCTCGGCCAGTATTTTCTTGTTAGAGCCTGTTGCCATTACGGCAAAGCCTTGCGGAATAAGAAAGTTACGGCCATAGCCCGGCTTTACATCAACGAGGTCGTTTTTGTAACCGAGTTTAGCAATATCAGTTTTTAAAATGATTTCCATGTTCTTTTATTGTTGCTTCGGTTATTGTTACTTCAATTGATCGGCCACGTAAGGCATAAGTGCCAAATGTCTGGCACGTTTGATGGCCTGAGCCACTTTGCGTTGGTATTTAAGGCTTGTACCAGTCAGGCGGCGAGGCAAGATACGTCCTTGCTCGTTTACCAATTTCAATAAGAAATTAGGATCTTTGTGGTCAATAAACTTAATACCTGATTTCTGGAAACGGCAATACTTTTTACGGTTTTGGTTGCGCTCCATTGGTTCGTTTATGAGTACTGATGTCATGATGCTTCGCCCTCCTTAGCTACTTGTTTTTTACCCATTAGGCCACTGCGCTTTTTTTCGGCGTAAGCTATGTGGTGTTTGTCCATGAGAATAGTTAATTCTCTGATTATTTTTTCGTCACGACGGAACTCAATTCCGAGCGTTTTGATAACTGTTGGGTTGGCTTTGTATTCAAACAAATGGTAAAAACCAGTGTTTTTGTTTTGAATAGGGTAAGCCAACTTTTTCAGACCCCAATGGTCTTCATGCACAAATTCCGCTCCGTTGTCTGTTAGTAACTTGCGAAATTTGTCGACGGTGTCCTTCATCTGTTGGTCAGATAAAACGGGAGTAAGAATGAACACCGTCTCATAGTGCTTTTTCTGCATAATGAGTTGATTGTTAGTAAATTATTTTAAAAAATCAGTCGCAACTCTGCGAATGAGGCCGCAAAGTTAGCGATTTTGACTTAGAAACCCAGCGATATACTTATTTATTTTCTAAATATAACATTGTAGAACGCAATACCTGGTAACGTTACCTGACACTATACTTGTGCTTGTAGTTTTTCTTCGAGTACACTTTGTGCGACAGCACCCACAACTCTGTCCACTATCTCCCCATTCTTAAAAAACAATAAAGTAGGAATGCTTCTGATGCCAAACTTTGTAGCTGTTTCGGGGTTTGAGTCCACATCTACTTTTCCTACTATGGCTGTTCCTTCAAATGCCTCTGCTACACGCTCTACCACCGGGCCAACCATACGGCAAGGTCCGCACCATTCTGCCCAA
>JAYVJH010000646.1:0-4174 GCA_043769455.1 Runella sp.
CCCAGTCGGCAGTTCCATTCGGCATCTTCGCCATACATAAAAAAATCTTCGTCCAACATTCCTACTTTGTCAATAATTGATTTTCGGGCCATTAACAACGCCGCGGGTATCCATTCTACCTGCTGGGGGTCGGCAAATTGTTTTTCTGGAAATAGTTTTGCTAACAAATTATCAAAAAAATGACTCGGTGGCAAAATCGCAAACGTTCTGATAAGCGGATTGAGGCTACGATAAAAGTGTCTTTCATTATGATTTTTATCGAGTTGAATACCTCCACAAGCTACCACATCTGGCTCGTTGTCAAGGTATTTGGCTAATTTTGTAAAAATATCGTCAAGTATTATTGTATCAGAATTGAGCAATACTACATACTCACCTTTGGCCACTTGCATACCTGCATTGTTGGCACGAGCAAAGCCCGCATTGTAGCCCATATCGAGCCAGTGTACAGACGAAAAACTACTCAATATCAACTCCTTTGCACCATCTTGTGAGTCGTTGTCTATCACAATTATTTCGTAGTCAATTCCTTTTGTATGTGCCTCAATAGAACGAATACAGTCGGTGGTGAGTTGGAGGGTTTTGTAATGTATAATTAAAATCGAAAGAGTCATTTATCAGTTATCATTTATCAGTGAACAGTTATCGGTCAATGTCGTTTAGTTAAGAGTTCGGTGAAGACACCGAACTCGGTTGGTCGCTGTGGTTTGTGTCTTCACAAACCACTTATTTTTCTTAACTAAACGACGTTGATTTATCAGTTATCATTTTAATTCAGGCGGCAGGCCGCTTGTCAGTCCTCATTGATAAATGATAACTGTTAAATGATAACTGACAACTGTTTAATATACTTTATAGCTGGGGATTGATTTTTTTTCGGCAGGGTTGCCCACATATACATTCCAGGCCTCGGTGGGCTTGGTGATGGCGGCGGCCATGGCCACAAGCGTACCTTCGGCAATGGTCATATAGTCTCTGATGGTGGCATTGACTCCAAAAAAACAATATGACTCAACCACACAATGACCAGACAGCACCACGTGAGAC
This sequence comes from Runella sp., assembly GCA_043769455.1. GTDB lineage: Bacteria > Bacteroidota > Bacteroidia > Cytophagales > Spirosomataceae > JAYVJH01. The sequence continues at coordinate 1,048 of JAYVJH010000646.1, forward strand.
GTAAAAAACACATGGTCTTTGATAACGCCATGATGGCCAATGTGATTGCCACTCCACAACACGCAATTATTGCCAATGGTCGTAAAGGGCTGAATGGTATTGTCTTCGAGAATAAAGCAATTCTCGCCGATTTGATTATTAAAAATCGTGGCTTTTGAGCTAACGTAACTAATAAATCGGTAGCCTTTGGCTTTGGCTTCGAGATAGATTTTCTCTCGGTTTCGGTTCATATTTCGGCCTGTCATGGGGGCAAAAAAATGAAACTCTGTCGGCAAAAAAAACTGTTCTATATCTTCAAAAGCGACTATTGGAAGCCCTTTAAATTCTGTTTCTTTGAGATAATCTCGATTGACACAAAACGCCACAACTTCATGCTCTGAGTCGTGAGTAAGATAAAAGTGGGCAAGCTCTGCCGTGTCCAATATTCCAAATATAATAACTTTTGACATTTTTTTATTCCCCTGATTTTATTCTATTATTGTGCCTACAAAATATTTGATAGTTGTCTATGTATTCTCATCTCAATCAAAGAACTCAAATAAGTATTTATTGTCATACGTTATCTCAAAATCATTCAGTATTTTTAGATATTCCTCTCTAAATGTTTTTGTTTTGTGATGTTCTTCTTGATTCTCAATATACTTGATCACAGTGTCTCTCTGGCTTTTTGAAAAAGAAAAAGCACCGTATCCTGATTGCCACTGAAATTCGTTTTTCACTAAATGCTGCTCATTTATCCATTTACTACTACTTGCTTTTATGGCACTCATCAAGTCTGATATATTGGTCGTTACAGGCATTCCAAACAGTATATGCACATGGTCTTTCCACCCTCCAACAGCCAATGATTTGGCTCCTTTGTTAGTAATAATACCAGAAATGTATTGATGTAAATTGTCTCGCCATTCTCTGGTTATGAAGTTTTCTCTATTCTTTACAGCAAAAACAGCATGAATCGTTATTTGTGAATATGTATTGGGCATAATAAAAGTGTGTCGCCCCGCTGGGGCTATCAAATCATAATATAACTCTTTTTCTACCAAAATTACGCCCTTGATAGGGCTAAAAACCTCAGCGAGGCGACAATTTGGTAACAATCACCGTCAAACACCAGCCAATAGCCTCAGCGAGCCGACAATTTGGTAACAATCACCGTCAAACACCACCAGCCAATAGCCTCAGCGAGCCGACAATTTGGTAGCAATCACCGTCAAACACCAGTCGATAGCCTCAGCGAGGCGACAATTTGGTAACAATCACCGTCAAACACCAGCCAACAGCCTCAGCGAGGCGACAATTTGGTAACAATCACCGTCAAACACCAGCCAATAGCCTCAGCGAGGCGACAATTTGGTAACAATCACCGTGAATTTGTTGTGTCCACGGGCATTTGAGTTTCTTCTAAAACAGGGCTGGTTGGTTCTATAAACTCAACCGAATCGCCTCCGTAGCCGCCTGTGCTATCTCTTGGCAACCCTCTGGTTGGGTACGAAGGCGCACAACTTTTATAAGGTTTGACGATAGTAATGGTCGGCTTCGGAAATGGCCCTCGCTGATAACCCAGATTGGTGTCGTTATAAACCATTTCAAGAAATTTGCCGACTAACGGCAAGGCTGTTTTTGAGCCTTCGCCGTCGTTCATACGCTTGAAATGAATACTGCGGTCGTCGCCACCTACCCACGAGCCTACTACTAAGTCTTTGGTAACGCCCATAAACCAACCGTCTGAATTGTTGGACGTTGTGCCAGTTTTGCCACCTACTTCAAAACCTTTCTGAAACAAACTACCAAACGTCCAGAGGTTTTGTGATGTACCGCCTGGTTCTTCCATACCGCCTTTGAGCATGTGTATCATCAAAAATGCTGACTCTTCAGAAATCACTTGTTTGCCTTTGGCTTCAAATTCTTCTAATACCGTGCCGTTGGCATCTTCGATTCTGGTTACGAGCATTGGCTCTGTATGGCGGCCATTGTTTGGAAAAGTACAGTACGCTCCCACCATCTCCATAAGCGATACATCAAACGGCCCCAACCCAATCGAGGGCAATGCTTGGAGCGGGCTTTTGATGCCGAGTTTGTGGGCATAGTTCACAACAGCCTGCGGCCCAATTTTATCTGTCAATTGTACTGTAACAGAATTGACCGACCGCCCCATGGCTCTTCTAATCGTAATATCTTGATAACTAAAACCTCCTGTTGCGTTTTTGGGACTCCATACTTTTTTAACCCCGTTTTCTGCTACTTCTTTCCTAAATGGCTGGTCTCGCATTTTATCGCAAGGCGACATATTAAAAGCCGAACTGTCGATAGCGGCACAATACACAAAAGGCTTGAAGGTAGAACCCGGCTGGCGTTTGCCCTGCCCAACGGCATCGTATTTAAAAAATCGATAGTTCAAACCACCCACCCAAGCCTTGACTTGCCCAGAGTAGGGATCCATGGCCATCATACCCGCCCGAAGTAGCCGCTTGTAATAATTGAGCGAGTCCATAGCACTCATCACCACTTCTTTGTCTCGGCCTGTACGCCAGTCAAAGACCAACATTGTATCTTTTCTGTTCATATAAAACAACACAGAATCGGGCGACTGCGGAAAACGTTTGGTGAGCCGTTGGTAGTGAATGGTTCGTTTGGCGGCATCATCCAAAAAGTTAGCAATTTCTACCCCTTTTTCGTCTCGCCATGGGTTTTCGCCTGCCCAAACACCTTCAAATTTTTGTTGCAACAATTTCATTCTTTCTACTACCGACGACACTGCGTGTTTTTGCATTCGAGAATCCAACGTTGTGTATATTCTTAGACCGTCCTTGTATATATCATAACCATTGGCTTCGCCCCATTTTTCTACATAATCTTTGACGGCATTGTTAAAATATTGATAAATAGCAAACTCTTCGCTGTCGTCGTTGTAGCGTTCGGGCGTGAGTTTAAGGGCAATGGGTAATTTGCTGATTGAGTCGGCCTCAGATCTGGATAGGAACCCATTTTTGGCCATTTGACTGATGACGGTATTACGTCTTTCGAGCGACTTGTTATAGTTTTTTACAGGATTATAAGTTGTAATTGCCTTTTGTAGCCCTACCAAAACCGCCGCCTCTTGGGCATTGAGCTGATACGGCGATTTGTT
>JAYVJH010000647.1:0-2459 GCA_043769455.1 Runella sp.
GGAAACAGTTCCAATGCTTGTTCTGAATGAGTAATTAGGCTATCGTTTTGATTTAACTCAGTGTCTAACTGTAAGATAGCCCCCCAAACCTGCAACACTGACTTATCTATTTTTGTGGCTTTTACATATTCATTTCTGGCTTCTATTTTTTGTCCATTTTGCATCAACAAATCAGCATAAACGGTATAACCACGGACATCTTTGGGGTGTGCTTTCTTGATTTCTTGCGCTCTGTCAAGTACTTCTTTTTGGGCTTCTGGGTCTTTGGCTGCCCGCATCATCATACTCAGAGCCTGCATTTTTACTTCTATATCAGCATTCGGATTGTTGAACATCACCCCCATTTGCTGGTTTGCGGCTGTTGAGTTACCATTTTTTTTGTAAATATCTGCCAACATCAACTGAGCGTCGGCATCGTCGGCATTGACTGCCAAAGCCCGCTCTAATTGCGTGGTGGCTTCGGTTGTTTTGCCAGTCATCAAATAAAGCTGTGCCAATTCCACGACATACTGCGACTCGGTTGGGTCGCTGCCAATCAGCTTTTCGGCTTCGGCAATGGCTTTGTCTATCTTATTGATTCTGATATAAATACGCTGTTTTTGGTGTGTAATACTTTCGTTAATACCCGAAGTTTTTTCGATATTGTTGTAGGCTCTGATAGCTTCTTCGTATTTTTCGTTGAGCAAATAAACAGAGGCCAACTCAAATCCATACTCGGCATTATCGGGGCTACGGTCTATTATTTGTTTATACAAATCGGCGGCTTTGTCGTACTTGCGTTGCTGAATATAAACTTCGGCCAATTGTACTAAATAATATTTGTTTTGAGGGGCGGTTTCGTAGGCTTTTTGGGCAAAGATGGCGGCTTCATTTGGTTTTTCTTGTTTAATCAACACCTTGGCGAGTTCATAATTGAGAGCCGCCAAGGTGGGCGAAAGCAGCAAGGCTTTTCTAAACAGGCTATCTGCACGGCTATAATCTTCCATCGTTGCGAAGCGCATACCGTCTGTCAGCAGCGACTCCAACACAAACCGCTGTGTTTTTTGGGCATCGGTTTCGGGTATGATTTCTGTTGGTTTTTGGGCAAGCGACAGAAAATTACAGAATAATATAAAAAATAAGATTGGTAGTTTGGTATTCACGTTATGAATCAGTTTTTGCAAATTTAACGAAAAACCTTTCAAAAGATTTTGATTGGTCAAAATTAGCAAAAATCGTTCATTTTACATCAATCTCTAACCAAACGGGGCAATGGTCAGAATGTACGGCGTCGGTCAGTTGATGACAAGCTACGATTTTGTCTTTTAGAGATTCGCTAACAGATTGATAATCAATGCGCCAGCCTTTGTTATTAGCTCTTGCACCTGCCCGATAGCTCCACCAACTGTACTGTGTTGTGTCTGGATTTTTGAATCTAAATGCATCAATAAAACCACTCTCAAACCACCGACTGAGCCAGTCTCGTTCTTCGGGCAAGAAGCCCGTTGTGTTTTTGTTTTGAGCAGGGTTGTGAATGTCTATTTCTTGGTGGGCAATGTTATAGTCGCCAACAAGAACTATGTTGGGATTGGTTTGTTTTAATTTTTGAATATGGCCACAGACATCGTTCAAAAATTTCATCTTTACGCTCTGCCGTTCGTCTCCGCTTGTACCAGACGGAAAATACACGTTGAGCAACGTAAAGCCCTCAAAGTCAGCACGAAGCACTCGCCCTTCGCAATCATATTGCTCAATACTACAACCTAAGACGACTTGCTTGGCTTTGATTCGTGAAAAAATAGCCACGCCACTATATCCTTTTTTTTGAGCCGCAAACCACCCAATCAGTTCATAGCCCAATACTTGAAATTCTAATAAATTGACTTGGTCGGGAGTGGCTTTTACTTCTTGAAAACAAAGAATGTCAAACGGTTTGTCGGTCAGCCATTCCATCAAGCCATTTTTCATGGCGGCACGTAGGCCGTTTACGTTATAAGAGAGGATTTGCATTTTTAGTTGGCTACTTTCATTTTATTTTCTCTAAACAACAACAAAAACACCACCAATACCACTGCCGCTATGCCTGCTGGTACTGTCCAGACGTTGAGCCAGTTGGTTATTTTTTCGGTGTTGGTGTAAGTTGCCACTACTTTGCCACTTAGCCAAGAGCCTATGCCCATGCCTATTCCGTAAGTGGCCAGCGTGATGAGTCCTTGTGCTTGCGCTTTGATTTTTTCGCCCGCTTTTGAATCGGTATATATTTGGCCTGTTACAAAAAAGAAATCAAAACAAACACCGTGAAGTAAAATGGCCGCAAACAAAATCCACTCGGTTGAGGCCGTGCCATATCCAAAACACAGAAACCGTATAATCCAAGCCACAAGGCCAACGGCGAGCATATTTTTGACCCCTAACTTACTAAAAGCCAGCGGAATCAAGAGCATAAATACTACTTCGGACACTTGCCCCAATGACATTTT
>JAYVJH010000648.1:0-6351 GCA_043769455.1 Runella sp.
CGAGTTTTTGTTGTTATAAAGTATCTGGTAGAGTGCCTGTAAATGTTGATTGGTCGAAGCCAAAAAACTCCAATACGAATGTGCCATCACCACAACTGCCCCTTTGTTTGGTGCCAGCAGCCAGTCGGTTGTGATGGTGTTGTATCTAAAAAAAATATTACCCACCGCACAGCCATTAAAATACATCATCGGATATTTGCCTTGGTTATTTAGCCCATTACCTGCCGTTGAGGCAAAGCCAATGTTAAGGTCGGTAACGGTAGGCGAGGCGTGTCCAAAAAACGTAACCAACGACAAGCCGTCATTAAGCTGTTTGGAAATACTGACATTTTCGACCTCAACAGGGCTGGACTTTGAAATAGCCGACACACGCCCACCAACCCACTGACTGCCCACAATAGGCGTTAAGGCCGACAAAGACAAGCGCAAAGCTTCGATTTCACCAACTGACTTGCCGCCGTTGAGATGTAGCATATTTTTGCGCCAAAGCCCGCCATTGGTCTGGTTTTCAAAGTCTTGCACTTTTTTTAGATAGGTTAATATTGGCCCATTTTGGGTTACGTTCAAGCGGCCAGTAGGTAGTGCAGGTGTATCTGCTGGCTCGCCACCCAAGCCAGCGGTGAGCAAAATATCCGAACCTGGATAGCCAATGCTCGGCACGAGGTCGTCGGGTGTGTTTTTCAAAAAATCAGGAAAAGTATAAGGCCGACCAATCAAAAACAAATAAGGCTTTTGACCACTGTTCAGTATAAAATCAGCATACCGCCTGATGGCCATAGGGTGATGCTCGCCGTAAGCAAACTGGTCGTAAAGTTGCTGAATATCAGACACTTTGACTTTGTAGCTACCACCTGAGGCTGTGCTTCGGTAGTCGGCAAAGGCTTGTGCGCCACTCAAAATACTGGCATGTGTGATGATTTGGTAATTATAGGCGGTTGGATTGGTGTTTTCAAATTTAACCAAACTCAAAGTCGTGTTTTTGGTTGGCTCGGTCGTTACCAAAATCGTTCTGTCTTGCTTTGTGTTTGGTACTTCTACAAAAATGCCACCACCTTCTGCTCTACTCTGCAAGGCTACAAAATTATAACGGTCGGTAATGTCATAAACTTGGGCGTTGGCTGGTATATTATTGATTTTTAGTAAAGAATAATTATTGGTATTGGCTGACAAATAAAAGGTTTTAGTGGTCTTGCCAAGCATATCAAACGTCTGTGGATAGGTTATTTTATAGAGCGACAGTGAGTAAATTTCATAGTCATCTTTTTGGTTTGATTGTAACGAAAAACTAAAACGCCCGTCTGCCGTTATTTCATTTGGTGCTATGTCGGTACTTGTACTTTGCGATTTGTAGCCTATCCAACCAAAATCTGTAACTGTTCGGGTATTTAGTTTTAATGTAGTCCGATGATAAAAATCACTACGCCCATTTATAAGTATTTCAAATTTAGGCTTTGATAAAATGCTACTATTGAGCCAGTTAGTGAGCTTTACGTTCCAGATTGCAAGCGAATCTTTGCGAATCATACCACCCGTCCAGCCCTCACCCGGCTCATAAAAACTTTGCTGTAAGTTTGGTACAGGCCCAGGGAAATTATTAAAAGAATACTCGCCATTATAAAACTGTACTTGTTGTTCGAGGTGGTACTGTTCTGGTTTTAGATTGAGATTATTTGTTAAATTATGTTGTAAAATACGTTTTCCGTTGGCAGTACCGACCGTCAAAAAATAATAGGTTGTTTCGGAGTACAATGTTTGGTATGGGTGCGAACGAGCCGATACTGGGCGATATAGCAAACTATCTTGGCCGCCGTCGTTTTTGAGACCATAAAACTCTAAGTAAGAACTCGTTACAGTTATAGCCACTTCCTGCCCACGGTGATAAAGTTGTAGTTTTTGGGGGGAGTCTATATTTAGTCCAGTTTTCTGAATATCCGATAGCGCAATTCTATAAAAACCAGTTTCAGTAACAGGCATTTTTACGTAATTTTGCCCGTATTGTATCCATTCGTTTCCAAATCGTTGAGCGAAAGTGAGAAGCGAAAGATGAAAAATGAAAAACGAAAATACAAAGTGTAGTAGTGTCTTGCGTATCATACCATGTAAATGACGAGTGATTATTTATTAGCTCAAATATCGGAAAAATATCAATTAGTTTCCGATATTTGTTTCCAAAGTACGGCAAGCAGGCGTTTATTATTTATATAATGGCGTTCAGTGTTTTTTACTCAATCAATCAATCACCCAGTTATTCTATCATTTTGAACATTCCACAAATCATTTTAAAGTCTGGCCGTGAGGTGGCCGTCAAGCGTTTTCATCCATGGGTATTTTCGGGGGCAGTGGCTCAGACCATTGGCTCGCCAGCTGATGGTGATATTATTGAGGTGTACGATTCTAAAAAAGTCTATTTGGCTACTGGTCATTATTTTGACGGGAGTATAGTTGTCAAAATTTTTAGCCACCAACAAGTTGAGATAAATGTCAGTTTCTGGCAACAAAAACTACAAAATGCCTACGAGTTACGCCAAAAATTAGGACTTATCAATACCACTTGCTACCGACTTGTTCATGGCGAAGGCGACGGCCTGCCAAGTTTAATTATTGATGTTTACGATGGCGTAGCAGTCATTCAGGCGCACTCGGTAGGTATGTATCGGGTGCTGGCCGATGTGGCTGAGGCTCTTAAAAATATATTTGGTGACACTCTCAAAGCCATTTACCAAAAAAGCGCAGACACCCTGCCCGACCAATTTGGCAAGACCGTACAGAATGGCTATTTATTTGGTCAATGTACTGTTCCTCATGCAGTTACAGAAAACAGTAACTCGTTTATGATTGATTGGGAAACGGGACAAAAAACAGGTTTTTTTATTGACCAACGAGATAATAGGGCTTTATTGGGACGTTACTCAAAAAACAAAAAAGTACTGAACGCCTTTTGTTATTCGGGAGGCTTTTCGGTATATGCCTTAGCGGCAGGAGCGGCGGAGGTACATTCTGTTGATGTATCTAAAAAGGCAATCGAACTCACAAATCAGAACATCGCTGCAAATTTTGGTACAATCACCAATCATCAATCTTATGCCGAAGACGTGATGCCGTTCTTAAAAAACACAACCAACGACTACAACGTAATAGTACTTGACCCACCTGCTTTTGCCAAAAATATATCGGCCAAACACCGTGCAGTTCAGGGCTACAAACGGCTCAATATTGAGGGTATCAAGCGGCTCAAGCCCAACGGCATATTATTTACGTTTTCATGCTCACAGGTCATTGACCGAGAACTTTTCTACAATACCATCGTATCGGCAGCTATCGAAGCGGGGCGTTCGGTGCGGGTACTACATCAAATAACCCAACCCGCCGACCACCCAGTGAGTTTGTTTCACCCCGAGGGTAGCTATCTCAAAGGGCTTGTGTTGGAGGTGGAATAAACCCAAAATTTAACACTTATTGCAAACCCCTTGAATCAGTAAATTGAGTTCGTGGCGTACAAAACCAGTGGGCAACACAATGGCTGGCACGTTAATTTGGTCTAAACAAATTATCTTGCCGCAGGTAGTACACTTAAAATGCACATGGTCGTGGTGATGGCCATGGCTGGCGCATACTTCTTTACAAAGCGCATACCGCAAGCCATCTTCGGCTAAGACTTTATGTAAAATACCTTTTTCGAGATATGTTTTCAGAGTCCGATATATCGTTACACGGTCAAATGTAGCCAAATCTTTTTCAAGATTACCATGCGACAGAGCCGAGTTTTGGCTCATAAAGTACGCCAAAACAGCCTCCCGGCAGGCTGTGTGCCGTAACTCATGCCTGAGCAGTATATTTTTGATAAAAGTATTCATTGTTTTTGTAGAGTCAAAATAAATAGTGATAATAAAATACGGTAGATGTATGTCGTATTTAATCTACAAATGTTTCTTTGATAACACGCTTGGTGTTTTTTATTTCTTGCAAATCTAATTTGTCAATTTTCTTGATAACCCTCGCTTTATCTATCGTTCTGATTTGGTCTATTACCAACCAGCCCCTGACATTTGGCTTATTTATTTCTATTCTGGTAGGATACTCTTTGGTACTATTGGTCATTGGAGCAATGGTTACAGTTCTCAAAAACTGATTCATTTCGTCTGGTGAAAGCACCACGCAGGGTCGTGTCTTTTTCATTTCGCTTCCAAGTGTTGAGTCAAGATTGACCAAAACAATATCGTATTGATTCAATTCCATTCTTCCAAATATTCATCTTTAAATACATCGTCTATCAAAAGGCCATCATCGCCTGCTTCGTGCATTTGTTTGAACGCTTCCCCCCAGTTTTTTCTGGGTTCTAACTTTGGCTTCAAAATTATATATTCGTCTTCAAAAAGAAGATCAATTTTATCTGTAATATTATACTTTTCCAGAACAGTTTTAGACAACCTTATGCCCTTAGAGTTTCCGATATTGATTATTGACAATTCCATATAGCTATTTTGTGAATACAAAGTAATTACAAAAACAGTTTATTTACAAATATTTATTCTAAAATTCTACTTTGTAGTTAAGTACTGGAATCAAGCCCAACTGTGTTTTCATTATTACTTGATTAGCTCTAAAATCGTAATAACTGTACGCTTCGTTTTCGGTATTGGTCAGATTCTGTACGTCCAGCGACCAAGTACGGGTGTAGCCAGGTTTGTTTCGCTTCCAATATATTCGCAGGTCTGTACGGAAATAATCGGCTAATTGAATGGTATTTATTCTACTAAAATCTTTAATCAGACCCCGATATGGAGTATCTCGATAACCACCCAACCACAATACTTTGGTATTGAGACCCAGTCGTTTGTCATTTTTTCTGATAAGTTCTTTACCGCCCGTAAAGCTAAACGTATGGCCACCGTCAAAACGTGTAGGACGTTCTATGCCATCTGCCGCTACAAAAGTAGATTTATACAACGACCCACCGAGGATTAAATAATAATTTTTGGTTAAATATTTTTCGTAAGTAGCCTCAATACCGTAGTTTTGGCCTGTGCCAGCGTTTTGCAATAGAGTTCCCGCATTGAGACTGTTGCCTTCGGTCATATTTAAAGTCGAATAGTTACCGTTTATTGGCACATTGAACAATGACGAATAATAGGTTTCGATTTTTAGTTTAGTATTATTCTTCAACGTTTTTTCATAACCCACCACAAATTGATGAGATTTTGTTAAGCCCAAGTTTGAATTAAAACAGCCAAAAACGCAATCAATATCCGTTGGAATATACAAATAAGTTTGCGGTAATTGCACTTGACTATGCAGTCCATACGCCAAAGTAAATTTACTTGAAGCAGCGGCTTGAAATGCCAGTGCGACACGTGGCTCTAACGAACTGGTTTTGTTGTAGGTATAGTTCAGATAGTGTACTCCTGCTTGTATCGTAATTTTGTCAGATACGAGAGTTTGAAACGAGGCAAAAGGTTGAAAAATAAACCCCGATGCACGAGCTATAATTTTATCAGCGGCGTTATTGTCTTTTATACTACTCATATTGTCATAAAAACCTGTAATGTAAGCCCCAGCATTGAGTACTGACTTTTGAGAAATTTTATGAGATACTTTACTTACAATGGCTACTATGTCATTATAGGCTTTGTCGTCAGACAATAGTTGTTTTGAGTATGTCGATGAATTGATTAGATAATCTGCTCTATTATTTATTTTAAAAGAGAATGAAGCTACTGACGTAAGTGTGGTTTTATCAGAAAGACTAATCTTGCTTGTAGTACCTACCGCCGCCATGCCACTTTTATATTCAATATCTTGCCCGTCTTTGTCAAACTTCCATTTTGAGGCATCACGCTCGGCTTCAAAAATATTACTGCTACTGCCTCCCATACCAAAAACAGTGAACCGTCCTTTTTTGGTTGGGAATACTAAATTAAATGATAAATCTTGAAATCTGATGGCTTCGCCACCAAACTTTACGCCCATTGCTGCCAAAAGCCCCGTGAACGAATACCGATAATTGACCAAATAAGACGAGCCATTTTTACGAGAAAGTGGCCCTTCGGCTGCAAAGTCAAGACCAATTAAGCCTGCTTGTGCCGTAAATTCATGTTTTTGGTTGTTGCCTTTGCGTAGGTGTACGTCCATCACGCCAGAGAGCGCATTACCATATTCGGCAGGAAACGCACCAGTCAAAAAATCGGCACGGTCCAAAAGTTGTGCGCTAAAAATCGTTGTACCGCCGCCTGTTTGTGTTGGTCTATCCGATAACGTGCCAGCATTGCTTAGGTGGTTGGGGTTTACTATCTCAACACCCTCCATGCGCCACTGCATACCGTTGGGTGAGTTACCCCTGATGACAAGGCCATT
>JAYVJH010000649.1:0-3988 GCA_043769455.1 Runella sp.
GGGTTTTTGATGCGTGAGCCTCTGTACGAATCGTTATAAAACTCGTCGGAGGCAAACATAAAGCGTAGCATAGGCTTGATTTCATATTTGGCATCTCTAAATACTTTGGCCATTTGTTTTACTAAGGTTTCGTTGGGTTTATAATAAATAAACTCTTTATAAAACTTACGGGCTACAAACTCAGCGGTTTCGGTACGGTCAAAAATAATATCTATGATGTCGTTCATATTAAAATTGCCAATTCGCCCCATAAAAGTCTTGGAAACAGCCGAAAATTTAGCTGTATTGAACTGTGCCGTAACGGGGTTTTTGAGTTCCCAGCCTGTCATGGCCAATGCCGCTTGTTTGATGTCTTGTTCTGTATAATTGCCAATGCCCAGCGTAAACAATTCCATTATTTCACGGGCGTAGTTTTCGTTGGGGGAGTTTTTGGTATTGAGTCTGTTGTCCAAATAAAGCAACATAGCAGGGTCTATGCTTACATCTTTGGTAAATTGCTTGAAGTTACCAAAGGCATTTTTTCTGAATAATTCGTTTTGAAAATACATCTGTTGTGGGTACGTTACTACGTCTCGACCTGACACAAAATGATTATGCCAAAACAGTACGAGTTTTTCTCGCATATTGGTTTTTTCGTTGATCATGCGGTCATACCACCAGTAAGTCATGGCTCTAAAACGTTCGCTGTCGATGGTATTGTTGTTGGCAATCGGTATTTCGTTTACCCATATGTCAGGCGGGGCGGGTTGGAGGCTATCGGCCAATAGTTCTTTATCAATAAACTCTTCGGCGGTTTTGTACGACAGTGCCGTTTCTAAGTCTTTGCGACTGTAACCAAACAAAGCCCTCGAAAATAAGTGTTTGGCATTGGGGGTATTCCAGACTGGCATATTAAACGTTGCGTAAATGATGAATTAACAGAAAAAGAATTTACATAAACTACTGACAAACAAATGTATAACTATATTTATTTGTTTACAACACAAAAACAAAAATATACTCACAAAAACTTAGACAAAACAAAGTATATTTGGTTTAAGTTGTAATGATAATAACAATAAAAACTATGAAACAAATTGCTCTTTTTTGGCATCGCCGAGACCTACGCCTCCACGACAACGCTGGCCTATATCACGCCCTCAAATCGGGCTATGAAGTGTTACCTGTTTTTATTTTTGACCATACTATTTTGAGCAAACTTGACGACAAAGCCGACCGCCGTGTTGAGTTTATTCATGATGCTGTTTCAGAAATGCAAGCGCAGTTGGTGGCCATGGGCAGTACTATGATTGTGAGGTATGGCAGTTCGGTAGAAGTATGGAAGCAGTTAAAGGCAGAATATAACATAGCCGAAGTTTATACCAATCACGACTTTGAGCCATTGGCCATAGCCCGAGACAAAGCCGTGGGCGAGTTTCTAAACGGTGAGGGTATTCCGTTTTATACTTACAAAGACCATTGTATTTTTGAAAAAGACGAAATACTAAGCGGCGCAGGTACACCTTACACGGTTTTTACGCCATACAGCCGCAAATGGAAAGCCGCACTTACTGACTTTCATTTGAAGCCATATCCGACCGAAAGCCATTTTCATAACTTCCACAAAACCAATGTCTTACCAATCATTAGCTTGGCTGAAATGGGTTTTGAGGCTACACATCAAGGCTTTCCTGCCAAGAACGTCAGAAACGAATTGGTACAAAACTATCAAGAGCGGCGCAACTTTCCGAGTATCAGCGGTACGTCTCGGCTGGGGGTGCATTTGCGTTTTGGGACGGTGTCAATCAGGCAATTAGCCAACGACAGCAAAGACCTCAGCGAGACGTTTTTGAATGAACTTATCTGGCGAGATTTTTATATGCAAATCGTCTGGAATTTCCCACACGTGGCCCAAGGCAAGGCGTTTAGACCCATTTATGACAACATAGAATGGCGACAAGACGAGGCACAGTTTGAACGATGGTGTAATGGCCAAACGGGCTATCCGATTGTTGATGCTGGTATGCGAGAACTTAACGCCACGGGTTTTATGCACAACCGTGTGCGTATGATTACGGCCAGTTTTTTGTCAAAACATCTTTTGCTTGATTGGCGATGGGGTGAGGCGTATTTTGCCAAAAAACTATTAGACTTCGACCTTTCGGCCAATAACGGTGGCTGGCAGTGGGCTTCGGGGTCGGGTACAGATGCTGCGCCTTATTTCAGAATTTTTAATCCAACGGCTCAAACTCAAAAATTTGACCAACAGCTCGTTTATGTAAAAAAATGGGTACCCGAAATTAGTTCTTTCGAGTACCCAAAACCGATTGTCGAGCATACCTTCGCTCGTGAGCGTTGTCTGGCAGTTTATGCCAAGGCGTTGAAATAAATAGTGAGCGACTAATTGAACTTAACTACGCACTCTGATTGTCGTCCAGAAAACCCTCTTTTTCGGCTTGTGATTTGAGGTCGTGCATTTGGACAGGCACCGACTTTTTGGTCATATTGATATTGAGTACTTCGACCAATAGCGAGAACGCAATAGAAAAATAAAGGTAGCCCTTTGGCACAGCGCCCACTTCGTTGCCCAAAATAGATACGTGGGCTAAGTGAGCACCTTCGGCGATGAGCATAAAACCAATCATTATCAAAAATGCCAAGCCCAACATTTGTACTGACGGGTGGCGATTAACAAAATTACCGACTGGCCCTGAAAATAGCATCATTATCAAAACCGAAATCATAACGGCTGTAACCATTACCGTTACGTTGGTAGTGATGCCTATGGCCGTTAGAATAGAGTCTATCGAAAAAATAATGTTGATGAGCGCAATCTGAAGCACTACGCCAACGAGTTTGTCGGCGGCCTTGCCTTTGGGTGCGCTTATTTCGTCATCACCGCTACCTTCGAGCTTGTGATGAATTTCGGACGTACTTTTGTACAATAAAAACAAACCACCCAAAAACAAAATAATACTTTGTCCCGATGGCATAGCATGAAACCATGTACTGTCGATGTGTGTAAAGGGTTTTTGGAGAGAAATCAAAAACGAAATACCAAACAACAATATAACTCTAAAAGCCATGGCCAACAGCAAGCCAATGTTGCGGGCTTTGGGCTGGTCGGCTTTGGATAGCTTGTTGGCAGCTATTGATATAAAAATAATGTTGTCGATACCCAACACGATTTCCAAAAACGTGAGGGTAACTAAGCTAATGAGTCCGTCGGCAGTAAAAAGTGATTGCATTTAGTGAGTAGTGGTTAGTAACTGATTGTAAAAATGTTTGGTAAAACTATACGAGATTATGGTATGAATAGAATATTTTTACACGAAAATACAAAAAAAACAGATAGATGGCGCAAATATCCTCAAAACTACCAAATGTAGGCACAACAATATTTACGGTCATGTCGGCATTGGCACAACAATACAAGGCCATAAATTTGTCGCAAGGATTCCCAGACTTTGATATGTCGCCCGAGTTGATGGCACTTACGGCACAAGCTATGCAAAACGGATTTAATCAATATGCACCGATGGCAGGCTGGCTGCCACTGCGTGAGGCCATTGCCCAAAAAGTAGAAAAACTCTATGGCACAGTCGTCAGTCCAGATACAGAAATAACCATCACGCCAGGTGGCACCTGTGCTATTTATACGGCTTTTACTACCCTGATTAACCCTGGCGATGAGGTCATTGTTTTTGAACCTGCCTACGATAGTTATATTCCTAATATTGAGGTCAATGGCGGAGTAGCCATCAGAATACCGCTTGACTTTCCAAGTTATCAAATAAACTGGGCAACCGTCCGTGAGCGCATCAGTCCACGTACTCGTTTGATTGTCGTAAACACGCCTCACAACCCGTCTGGTAGTGTTTTGAGCGATGGTGATATTGTAGAATTACAAAAATTAGTAGCAGAATTTGACTTATATATTTTGTCAGACGAAGTCTATGAGCATTTGATTTTTGACGGTGAACCGCACCGCAGTATTTTGCGCTATCCA
>JAYVJH010000650.1:0-1891 GCA_043769455.1 Runella sp.
GCCATCAACGGCAAAGGCCAGCGAATAGGTGATATTGCGGCTGGCACGGCGGTAGTCAAAACCAAAAGAATGATATTGCTCGACCAGATTATACAAAACGACATTCCAGAAAATTATAAAGTTAGTTTTCTGGAAGTAAGCCAACTCACAGACCGAGACATCGAAACTATTAGACTTGTAATTAAAAAAAATAATTTGGAACTAACAAATACTACCGCCCAAAAAATTAGTAAGTTACTTTCCGTCAATTACTCTACTGATTCAATACGTTTTTTGAGAACTATAGTAAACGACTACACTTTTGCGGCTTTACAAAGTGATTTTGAAATAAAATCTTAATTTTTCTCCAAAAATAAATATTCATAATACTTAGATTTATATACTTGATAATCAGCAAATTAAATACGAAATAAAAAAAATTATATGTTAAATTGTAAAAAAGACACTTTTTATTTTGCAATTTATTCTATAAAAAGTATATTTGAGCGTTAATCTTTCCAAACCCCCTATAAAATACTGCTAATCATGGCTAAGTTTACGCTCACTGCTCACCAAGAAGTAACGCTCTGGAATCAATTTCGGCAAGACGATGAAGACGCCTTTGCGAAATTGTACCAAGCTTTTGTACAATTATTGTATAATTATTGTACGCAATTTTCGACCGATAGGCCGCTCATCAAAGACTGTATCCACGATTTGTTTGTAGAACTTTGGCAGCATAGAGCTACCCTCGGCGATACAACTTCGGTACGCTATTATCTGATGGCATCTATCAAGCGTAAGTTGGTGAGGCATCTCAACGCCCAACAAAAGCACACAAGCAACGAAGAGGTGCCGTTGGAATACCATCGCATTTTTACGCCCTCGCCCGAGAGTTATATTGTAGCTCGTGAAGAGTACATCGAAAGTAGCCAACACCTCAACACGGCCATGGAGCAGCTACCTCGCCGCCAAAGAGAGGCTATTTTCTTGAAGTTTTATGTCAATATGACCAATGAAGAAATTTCAACGTTTATGAAAATAAATATACAGTCAGTGTATAACTTGGTGTTTGGGGCATTGGCCAATATGAAAAACCAATTGACAGGTGCTATTTTGCCATAAACCAACCCAAAACTCAACAAAAGGAGGTTGAATCGTGAAAGCGGTTTAACCTCCTTTTGCTTTTCGAGATTTGACAACTTTTCAAAAGCTATCAAATCAGGATATTACAACGACCGAAGTCCAAAATGTTAAAGAATAAATCATTTTTGGCTCTCAAACTTTTGCCGACCTCATCGGTTTCTTTTCAAATTATCTCACTTCTCAAAACGTTGGCTCAAAGTAATTTTAAGACAACGTTTTGCTTTCTTAACAATTTGGTAACAATTTGGTAATAATATAGTTACTACTTTTGTGGCAAAGTTAAGAAATTATTAAATTATCAATTAACCCCAAATTACTTTATGAAATTAAAACATCTACTCATGCTTGTTATTTTCTTGACAAGTTCAACACTGACAATAGCACAGGTAACAACGGCTTCAATGACGGGTTCTGTGAATGATGCCAAAAACGCCTCACTTGTGGGAGCTACTGTTTTGGCCAAACACTTGCCATCTGGCACACAGTATGGCATATCAACCAATGCCGATGGCCGTTTTACGATTCCGAATATGCGAGTTGGCGGGCCTTACGAAGTGTTGGTTTCTTACATCGGCTTCAAGGGCGAAAAATTTAGTGGTATTACCCTACAACTCGGTCAAAAGTTTACGCTCAATGCCCAACTCAAAGCCGAAGATGCTACACTACAAGAGGTTGTGGTAAAAGCCGACCCTATTCTGAACAGTACCCGTACAGGTGCAGCACTCAACATTGACAATGCCCAGTTGCAAACGCTACCTACTATCAG
>JAYVJH010000651.1:0-2551 GCA_043769455.1 Runella sp.
CCAATAAGCCGCTTAAAAGCCTCATTTTGAGATAGTCCCAGATAGGCTGTTCCACTAAAAAACAACATTTCATGGCCGTCTATCCAAACTGTACGGTTGGGTAACTGACTGATTTGGTGAAAATTAAACGGTGTTTGCAACTCTTTATCGTTTGTATGCGTCATTACTATTGAAAATAAAACACAAATATAAGCTATGAAAAAAATATTCGTTATCGTCTCCTTTTTAGTTTGTACAGTTGCCTCTGCACAGGTTACTAAATTAAAGTCAGGTTTTGGCTTATCTGTCAGGTCGGGAGTGAGTTATTTTAGTAATAAATATCCCAATTCTGGTTATAATTATATATCTGACAAACCCGCTTTTATCATAGGCGTAAGTCTATTTCACGAAAAACAAATGAGTAATAACGTTATTTTTCGTACACAATTATCTTATCTGGAACGTGGCGAAAGAAGTGAATGGTGGCAAGGGACATACATTGGGTCTATCAGAATGGGAAATAGTAATCTAATTGATAGATATGCCTCTGTTGATATGTCTCTCAAACAACTATTTGGCAAAAGCAAAGTACGGCCTTATCTACAAGCTGGTGTAAGAACCGATGTATATTTAAACACAAAAACAAAGTACATGCGTCTTGAAGATTCACAATATAGCACATCGTCATATTCTACTACTGGAAAAAATAAATATTACCACCCTATCAATCTAAGCGGTTTTGTGGGAGTTGGTCTTTCGACCAAACGCTGGGACGTTGGTTTGGAGTACAACAGCAGTTTTTTTAGAGTCAATAAACAAGTAGCTTATAATAGTGGAAGCGGTATCCAAAATTTCAGAACGCTAAATTTGCAGTTGAGTTATCGGTTTTGTAAGTAAGTAATTGTATCCGTTTTTCACTGTTCACTACTCTTCTGACCCTCAAAAACTCCACGTGTTGCGGTTGATGTCGTAAGACTCAAACGAAATCTTGAAGCCGTTGCGTAACCCAAAGTCGTTTGACTGTGCCACTACATAATAACAACCTAACCGCAGGCGGTCTCGGCCAATTTTAAAAACACGGTTTAGCCCAAAATATACCTCCGAATATTGGTACTTGCGCTCTGGCACATAAAGCAAGCCAGCACCTACCATTTCTCTGATTTTGGTACGATTCAAGAGTGGTATTTTGCTCGTAAAATACCCATTGAACTGATGCACAAAATGAGACTCAAAATACCAATCAAAAACAGGAAACGTTTTGGGAATAAGCTGATAGGCGAGCATTGCAGGAGCAAAAATATACTGGTCGCCGCCCCTGATATATTTGTAGTCCATTACTGCCAGTCGGGTTGTGTCCAAAAACGTACCACCACTGATTTTATATTCAGATGTACCGAAGACACCTACATTAAAAGTCTGCTTTGCGCTTGCCGTAAGTTGTGTATAAACGTTGTTGTTTTGGCCAGCCATTGGCCAAGCTCGCTCAAGGTCTATTCTAAAAGTGGGGTATTTTGACCCCAATATTATTTTTTCATTGGGTTCTCTCAAATACAACTGCCGAGGAGTATATTCTATTCCAAAACTGGTTTTATAAACATAACTCGTTGGAAACAATCGGGCAGAGTTGTTAGGAAAAAGCCTATCGCCAGATTCTGAAAACTTAAAGTCAGACAAATCTCTTCTGATTTCATAAAAAGCATTGACGTTAGTATAAAAACCATTAAAATACTCAGTACGGTGGGTTACAGAAACAAACTTGTTTTGATAAAAATTGTCTCTTCTAACAATATCGGCAATGGTAGCGGCACCATTTATGACATTAAAACCAGAACCAATGGACAGGTTTATGCTTGATTGTTTGACAGGATTATAAAAATAATTGAGCCGCATTTGCCCTTTCAAGTCTTGATTTCTAAACCCATACGTCAGGTTTGTACTAAAACTAATCTGTTTACGGTTTTCAAAGCGTTTATAAAAACCAAATCCATACCTCATGCGCCAACCACCAATTACGAGTGGGTCAAAGAGAGAGATGATTGGCTCAAAAAACCAAGTCGTTTTCTGAACCCGATTGATGTACCCCATGCCCAAATATGCTATTTTGGCAAGCGTAAGCCTATTATAAACTTTATCGACTGAGTCTAAATAGGCTTTAGAATTTTGTAAGATTTCGAGCCGTTCTTTTTCTTTTATCACCAACTGCTCGTCTTTGGTAAGGGGGTGTGGCCTGATACTTTGCCAAAAAGTAGAGTCTCGTTTGTAGGCATTGTCGGTTGTGAGGCCCACTTCGTCTCCAAAAAACCGTTTGGGCAACAACAAATCAAACTCATAGCCCGACTGTATCACTTCGGTCGAACCAATTTTTTTTGTGTCCCCTTCTTTTATTTTCCAATTATAAACAGTTTTAGCCACTACCCAGCGGTTTTCAATATTTACAAATTCTTGCTTAAATGCAAATTCATCATACCGCAGTAGTCCTCTTTTGGTTAGCTTCAAGTCCACGCTGCGGAGTGTCCAGCTATCTTCCAGTATTTCTATTGTACCTTCATAAAGTGCATTGCCAGCCTCTCGA
>JAYVJH010000652.1:0-2501 GCA_043769455.1 Runella sp.
GGAAAATCAAAATAAAATACTTATCTATAAGTCTTCTGATGGAAAAACAGAAGTAGAGGTTAAACTTGAAAATGAATCTGTTTGGCTTACACAAAAGCAAGTCGCCGATTTATTTGGTACTCAAGTCCCTGCCATATCTAAACACATTTCAAATATAATTGAAGATGGCGAGTTAGATGCTATCTCAACTATTTCCAAAATGGAAACAGTTCAAAAAGAAGGAAACAGATTTGTCAATAGAATAATTGACCACTATAATCTTGACATGATTATTTCGATAGGGTATAGAGTAAATTCTCATATTGCCGTACAGTTTCGTGTATGGGCAACAAGACTACTGAAAGATTATATTATAAAAGGATTTGTCATGGACGATGACAAATTAAAAGGGTCAAAAACTAATTATTTCGATGAACTTACAGAGCGAGTTCGGTCAATAAGAACGTCGGAACGTAATTTTTGGCAAAAAGTTACCGATATTTTTACCACCAGCATTGACTATGATTCCAAAGCCCCAATTTCTCAGACTTTTTTTGCAAGTGTTCAAAATATGTTTCATTATGCTATTCATGGTCATACAGCCGCTGAACTCATACTCGAAAGAGTCGATGCCCACAAGCTGAACATGGGTCTTGGTGTATGGAAAGGTGATAGAATAACAAAAGCTGATGTTCAGATTGCAAAAAACTATTTGACAGAAACAGAGCTAAAACGGCTAAACCTGCTTGTTGAGCAATATTTGTCGTTTGCTGAACTTCAAAGTTTAGAACAAAGACCAATGTACATGAAAGATTGGTTTGAGAAACTAAAAGGCTTTTTTATTCTTAATGATAAACCAATTTTAGCCAATTCCGGGAAAGTAAAAGCTGAAATCAGTAAGAAAAAGGCCATTGATGAATACCAAAAATATGAAAAAGAACGTCAAGAAAAATTAGGCAACCATACCAGTAAATCGCAAAAGTCTGCCAAAGGAAATGATATTGAAGACGTAGGTTATACCGATGTCGAGTAATATTCATGGTCTCTTTTTGCGGTTGGCAATTATCACAACAAAAATAATGATAACCACAGACAAAAAGCCTTGATTTATACTTGGTTGGCGTGGCAAGAGACCCCAGGTACTCCAATGGGAGTGGCTATTACAAAGACGTTTCTAACCACCCACCACGACCTCTGCCAACGTTTTGTAACATGGCTCAACGACTTATTTAACCCAAACATTCAAACATTCAATCATTCAGTAACTGATATATGAACCGTTCTATCAAAAAAGTAGCCGTACTTGGCTCGGGTATTATGGGCAGCCGCATTGCCTGTCATTTTGCCAACATTGGCGTAGAGGTACTATTGCTCGACATCGTTCCTCGTGAACTAAACCCCGCCGAGCAAGCCAAAGGGCTAACGCTCGAAAGCCCCGTTGTCAGAAACCGAATTGTAAACGATGCCTTTCAGAATACACTCAAAGGCAGCCCAGCGGCTTTATATAACGCCAAGTCGGCCAGCTTGATTAAATTAGGTAATTTTGATGATAATTTACCCGAAATAAAAAACTATGACTGGATTTTGGAAGCCATCGTTGAGCGATTGGACATTAAAAAAAGTCTTTTTGAGCGTGTAGATGCAGCCCGCAAACCCGGCACTTTGATTACGTCCAACACCTCGGGTATTCCTATTCATTTGATGTCAGATGGCCGTAGCGACGACTTTCAGCAACATTTTTGCGGCACGCACTTTTTCAATCCGCCACGCTATCTAAAACTGTTTGAGGTTATTCCAGGTCCAAAAACCGATACCAAAATCCTTGATTTCTTGATGCACTACGGCGACCTATATTTGGGCAAAACAACTGTACTCTGTAAAGATACCCCGGGGTTTATTGCCAATCGGTTGGGGATTCATGCCATGGTGCAGACAGTCAGAATAGCCGAAGAGATGGGCCTGACGGTTGAAGAAGTCGATAAATTGACAAGTACCGTTGTCGGTCGGCCAAAGTCGGGTACGTTTAGATTGTCGGACGTAGTGGGATTGGACACGACTGTAAATGTCTGTAATAATCTTGTACTTATGCAGCACGACGAAGCCCGTGAGACGTTTGTATTGCCCGCGGCAATGGCCAAACTCTCTGAAAATAAATGGCTTGGCGATAAGACTGGGCAAGGGTTTTATAAGAAAACAAAAGACGAAACAGGTAAAACTGTGATTTTGGCCTTAGACCTCAAAACATTTGAATACAAACCTTCGCAAAAAGTAAAGTTTCAGACCTTAGAAAGCACCAAAAGCATCGACGACCTCAAAAAGCGTTTTGTGGTTTTGTTGAAAGGTACAGACAAAGCGGGTGAGTTTTATCGCCGCACTTTTGCCGATGGTTTTAGGTATGCCTCCAATCGTATTCCTGAAATTTCGGACGAACTCTACCGCATAGATCAAGCCATTTGCGCTGGTTTTGGTTGGGAAATGGGCTTATTTGAAACTTGGGACGCAATGGGCATAAAAAATATGCT
>JAYVJH010000653.1:0-2706 GCA_043769455.1 Runella sp.
CATTGACATAAAACGAACAGACGGGAGACAACAACTCTATGCTCATTGTGCTGGCTAAACAAAAAAGTTATTTCATCTTGTAAGGATATTTTTTCGATTGATAATAAATAGATATGCCGAACGACAATGTCATAGTCATCATAAATAGGAATATTTAGGCTATATTTTACAATAACAAATACAAAAGTACATATAGCTATTATTGATAAAATGTTTGTGTATTGCCTGTAAGTCATTTTATGAAATCGTTTTATTGTGTTTTTTTCAATATCTTTTGTCTAAAACAAAGTACTTTGTTCACAATAAAGCCTGCTCAAAATCCATAATTAAATCGTCAGCGTGTTCGAGTCCCACCGATATTCTGAGTAAATTTTGAGGAGTAGTTGAGTTGGGTCCTTCGACCGATGCTCGATGCTCGATTAGGCTTTCTACACCACCCAAACTCGTAGCTCTGGTAAACACTTTGAGTTTGGCCACTACTGCCAATGCCTCAGCCATACCACCTCTGACCTGTACAGACAACATACCACCAAAAGCCGACATTTGTTTTTGGGCTAAGTCATGGTTTTGGTGGCTTGCAAGTCCAGGATACCAAACTTTTTCTATATTGACTTGATTATCAAGGAATTGTGCCAATTTTAGTGCATTTGCCGATTGCTGCCTTACCCGTAAAGCCAACGTTTTGATGCCCCGAAGCAATAGCCAACAGTCGAACGGTGAGGGAACTGCCCCGCAAAGGGCTTGTATCCTGCGTGCTTTTTCTGATAGTTTGCCATTTTCTTTAAAAATCAGCGCACCGCTCAACAGGTCGCTATGGCCTCCAAAATATTTAGTTGTAGAGTGCATCACCACATCTGCGCCAAGGTCTAATGGTCTGATAAGCACAGGCGTAGCCCAAGTATTATCACAGACCGAAATGGCATTATTGGCACGGGCTAAGTTACAAATTGCTTCAATATCAACAATTTTCAAGAGTGGATTCGAGGGCGTTTCTATCCAAATAAGTCTGGTGTTTGGTTTGATGGCTTTGTGTGTAGCTGCCAAATCGGTCATATCGACTTTTGAGTACGTCAGCCCCCAAATGCTCAGTATTTCTTCCAAAAGTGCAGGTGTGCCATGATACGAGTCGTCGGGTAGTAGCACGTGGTCGTTGGGTTTGAGACATTGAAAAATCGTAGCCGTAGCCCCTTGCCCAGATGCAAAAGCTATACCAATCGTTCCATTTTCAAGGCTTGCATATACCTTTTCGAGTTGGTCTCGGTTTGGGTTGCTGGCCCGGCTATAAATATGGCCATGGGCAAAAGTACCATCAGTTTCACGCTCAAAAGTAGTACTGAGATAAATGGGTGTTGCTACCGCCCCAGCGTTGAGGTCGTGTGTGCGGGTTGCCAGCAAGGCGAGAGTCTCAAAATGGTTCATGTCAGGGTGGTGTGTGAGGGAAGCCTTCGTTCGAAGCGAAGGCTTCCCCAAATTAAGTAGCAAATTAAATCAATGCTTTCTTTTTTAACAAAATTAGTTTATTTAAGTTTGTGTTCGGCTTTTTTTATATTTTACAAATTTAGTAGAAATACGCCGAAGAATGTAGTCATAACCACAACTTGCAACTTCAATGACCTACCAAACCTTTACAGTCGAAATACAAAATTATATAGCGCAAGTAGCTTTCAATCGTCCCGACCGTGCCAATGCCCTCAATCAAATAGCTTGGGACGAAATGACGACTATCTTCAATGACCTCAACGACAACGACGATGTGCGAGCCATTGTGTTGAGTGGCGAGGGTAAGCATTTTTGTTCGGGTATTGATTTAGAATTGTTGATGAACGTAACGGCCTTAAACTCCATCAAGTGCGAAGGCCGCAAACGTGAGAAAATGCGCCAGAATATACTCGACTTACAAGCCCCAATCAATGCCATCGAAAATTGCAGTAAGCCTGTATTAGCAGCTATTCATGGGGGGTGTATCGGTGGTGCGGTCGATGTCGTTTCGGCTTGTGATATGCGGTATTGCACCGAAGATGCCTATTTTTGTATTCGAGAAATAGACATGGGTATGGTTGCCGATATTGGTACGTTGCAACGATTGCCAAAACTTATTCCAGAAGGCATGATGCGAGAATTAGCCTTTACAGGTAGGAATATTTACGGGCCAGAATCAGAAAAAATAGGGTTAGTAAATCGCACCTTCTCTGACCGTACAACGCTTTTGGCAGAAGTAACAAAAATAGCTGAAACGATTGCCAGCAAATCACCGTTATCAATCAGAGGTACAAAGCACATACTATTGCACAGCAGAGACCATACCGTTGCCGATGGCTTGCAATACATTGCCACCTGGAACGCTGCCACCATTCTGTCAGCAGATTTGATGGAAGCATTTGAAGCAAAAATACAAAAACGAACACCTGTCTTTAAATGAATCTTAGATTGGTTGGTTAAATAAAATCAATCACTCAATCACTCAATCACTCAATAATAAATGGGAGAATTTAGTATAAACAAAGAAAAAGTACTCGCAGCACTCAGTACCGTACAAGAACCAGATTTGAAGCAAGATTTGGTAACGCTGGGAATGATAAAAGACATAGAGGTTGGCATTAACCAAGTAACATTTACCGTAATACTAACTACGCCTGCTTGCCCGCTCAAAGAGCTAATTCGTAAAAATTGTACCGATGCCATACACCAACAGTTAAGCGAAGATAT
>JAYVJH010000654.1:0-15237 GCA_043769455.1 Runella sp.
AAGTAGTGAATCAGTCTGGTAAAAAGTCTGTTATCAAAACTTGGTCACGCCGCAGCACAATATCACCAGACTTTATTGGTCATACATTTGCGGTGCATAACGGAAATAAGTTCATTCCCGTTTTTGTAACTGACAATATGGTAGGGCATAAATTAGGTGAGTTCTCGCCAACACGCAACTTCAGAGGTCACGTGGATAAAAACAAAAAAGATAAAAAGCGTTAAAAATAGTTATCTGGCCTTGATGTCAAAATCGTAGCCACTAATTAGCGACAAATAAAAATGGAAGCAAGAGCAATACTCAGAAACGTACCAACTTCACCACGCAAAATGCGGTTAGTAGCCGACATGATTCGTGGACAAATGGTGAGCCGTGCGCTGGCAGTTTTACAATATCAACCACAAGGTGCAGCACCAACTCTTAAGAAAGTACTGTTATCAGCAGTTGCTAATTGGCAGGAAAAAAATCCGGAAACCAAAATCGAAGAAGCAGATTTGTTCGTAAAGACAATATTTGTAGATGGCGGTGCTATGATGAAGCGTTTGAGACCTGCACCGCAAGGCCGTGCGCACAGAATCCGCAAACGTTCAAATCACATAACTATTGTGATTGATGACGCAACAAAAGTAATAGAAGAAGCATAAATCTAAAAACGAATGGGACAGAAAGTAAATCCAATAGGCTTACGCCTCGGCATAATCCGGGGATGGGAATCGAACTGGTATGGTGGTAAAGAATTTGCCGACAAGCTCATCGAAGACGAGAAAATTCGTCAATATATAATGAACCGTGCCGTTCGTAGCTTCAAAAGAGGCGAGGCAAAGACATTAGGTAAAAACGGTGCTATTGCAAGGATAATCATCGAGCGTACATTGAAGAGAATCACCCTTACACTACACACGGCGCGTCCAGGTGTGGTGATAGGCCAAAAAGGCGGTGAGGTGGATATGATTCGTGAAGAGCTGAAAAAAGTAACAGGTAAGGACATTCAGATAAACATTTATGAAATTAAGCGTCCCGAAGTTGACGCCAAGTTAGTAGGTGAAGCCGTAGCTCAACAGTTAGAAGCTCGCATATCTTATCGTCGTGCCATGAAGCAAGCTATCGCGAGTGCAGTCAGAGTTGGCGCACAAGGAATCAAAATACGTGTCTCTGGTCGCTTGGGCGGTGCAGAGATGGCGCGAACAGAAGAATACAAAGAAGGACGTGTGCCATTGCATACAATACGTGCCGAGATAGACTATGCCATATCAGAAGCCCTTACCGTTTACGGAAAAATCGGTATCAAGGTTTGGGTATTCAAAGGCGAAGTCTTCGGAAAACGCGACTTGTCGCCAGCAACTGGTGGTGGTCAGCAAAGCGAACAACGCAATGCTAACGAAAGAGGTAGCGAACGCCGTCGTGAAAGCAATGGAGACAGAAATGACCGCAGTAGTGATGCTGGGGGCGACCGTCGAAGAGGTAATAACAGTAATAGTCGTGGTGGTAACTCGGGTGGTGGCAACAATCGTGGAGGTAGCCCAGGCGCAGGTGGCGGACGTCGTAAATAATTTTAATAGATTTCAGAAAGCAACGAGTTGAATAAACTCTGACAAATATTGTAGAATCATGTTACAACCGAAAAGAACTAAATTTCGCAAACAGCAAAAAGGTAAGGGTTCAGAGCGAGGAATCGCAATGAGAGGTCATCAAATTGCCTTCGGAACATTCGCAATCAAGTCTGTCGAATCTGGTTGGATTACAGCACGTCAAATTGAGGCAGCTCGTATATCAGTAACTCGCGCAATGAAGCGAGAGGGACAGGTCTGGATACGTGTTTTTCCAGATAAGCCAATTACCAAGAAGCCGCTCGAAGTTCGTATGGGTAAAGGTAAGGGTGCGCCAGAATACTGGGTAGCGCCAATTAAAGCTGGAACAATTTTGTTTGAAGCCGAGGGCGTATCGCTTGATCTTGCAAACGAAGCACTTCGACTGGCTGCTCAAAAACTACCCGTTAAGACAAGATTCGTTGTCAGAAGAGATTATCAAGAAGGTGAATAGATAGCTATAATGAAAAAAAGTATGATGCGTTCAACACTCAGATAAACGAATCAAAACTATCAGAATAATGAAAAATAAAGAAATTAAGGAATTATCATCGGAGCAAATACAGCAGAGCATTAAGGAAGAGCAGAACCGTTTGCTTAGGTTAAAGTTCGCTCATGCTGTCTCACCAATAGAAAATCCAATGAGAATACGCAATAGTCGCAGACTAATAGCGAGACTCATGACAGAACTAACGGTAAAACTCAAAGTAGCGTAATAAGTCCTATACACTGGTTTAACAAAATATTGATTTAATAAAATCATTGTCAAATAAATAAAATGGAGGCAGTAGCACAAACACCTGAACACAGAAACTTAAGAAAAGTTCGAGTGGGTCGAGTAGTGAGTAACAAGATGGAAAAATCTTGTGTGGTAGCAGTAGAGCGTAAAGTTATGCACCCCAAATATGGCAAGTTCATGAAAAAAACTTCCAAGCTAATGGTACACGATGAAACTAACCAAACTGGCATTGGCGATACTGTCCGTGTGATGGAGACCCGTCCTCTAAGCAAGCTAAAACGCTGGAGATTAGTAGAAATTATTGAAAAAGCTAAATAGTTATGGTACAACAAGAATCAAGACTCGGGGTTGCCGACAACAGTGGGGCACGTGAGGTACTCGTAATACGCGTATTGGGTGGAACAGGTAAAAGATATGCAAGCATAGGTGATAAAGTAGTGGTGAGCGTAAAGCAAGCTATCCCTGCAAGCAATATCAAGAAAGGATCAGTCTCAAAAGCAGTGGTCGTTCGTACTAAGAAAGAGATACGTCGTAGAGATGGCTCATACATAAGATTTGAAGACAATGCCGTTGTATTACTCAACGCTCAAGACGAGCCACGCGGTACACGTATTTTCGGACCAGTAGCACGCGAATTGCGTGAAAAAAATTTTATGAAAATCGTATCATTAGCACCTGAGGTACTTTAAACATAGGCATCAGTACATTCATAATTGGTACATCAAATTTGAATGACTAATTTTTAAGACACAATGAAAAGAAAGTCAAATACAAAATTCCACGTTCGCGGTGGGGACACTGTCAAAGTTATCGCTGGTAATGCAAAAGGCCAATCTGGAAAAATAGTTCAGATGCTGATAGATAAGGAGCGTGCCTTTGTAGAAGGTGTAAACATGATCACCAAGCACGTGAAACCTTCGGCAAATCAACCGCAGGGCGAACTAAAAAAAATAGAAGGTTCTATACACTTGAGTAATCTAATGTTAATAGACCCATCTACTGGCAAACCAACCCGGACGGGCAGAAAATTAAACGAAAAAGGAAAGCTACAGCGTTTCTCGAAAGAAACAGGTGGTTTTATATCAGACCCTAAATAGGTCTATTCCTTTGCTGTGTTTAATTAAGAGACATTCAGATAAATAGACTAAAATATTGGGTCGGAAATCCAAAAAAAATAAAGTGAAATGGCAAGACTAAAAGTAAAGTACTACACTGAAATTATCCCAGAACTGAAAGATAAGTTTCAGTACAAATCTATAATGCAGGTACCTCGCCTCATGAAGATCGTAATAAACAAAGGCTTGGGTGGTGCTGTTGCGGATAAAAAATTGGTTGATGTGGGTGTAGAGGAATTGACTATAATTTCAGGGCAGAAAGCCGTACCCACTATTTCTAAGAAAGCAATATCAAACTTCAAATTGAGAGAAGATATGCCAATCGGTGCTAAGGTGACGCTGAGGGGGGACAAAATGTATGAATTTTTAGACCGCTTTACCTCTATAGCTTTACCGAGAGTACGAGATTTCAAGGGTATAAGCGATAAGGGCTTCGATGGTCGTGGTAATTACACTTGCGGCATAAAAGAACAGATAATATTTCCAGAGATACAGATTGACAAAGTAAGTAAAATATCAGGAATGGATATATCGTTTGTTACAACGGCAAAGACAGATGAAGAGAGTTATGAGTTACTCAAATCATTAGGAATGCCATTCGCCAACTCAAAAAAATAGCATTACGTTAATAACGCAATAAAAAAATGGCAAAAGAATCTGCAAAAGTAAGAGAGTTAAAAAGACAAAAATTGGTGGCTAAATATGCTACTAAGCGTGCGGCTTTGAAAGAAGCGGGCGACTACGCTGGTCTGGACAAGTTACCAAAAAATGCATCCCCAGTTCGATTACATAATCGTTGCCGTCTGACTGGACGACCTCGGGGATACATGCGAAAATTTGGTATATGCCGTGTTGTATTTAGGGAAATGGCATCAAATGGAAAAATCCCAGGCGTAACCAAATCAAGTTGGTAGAAAAAATTACTTTTGTTTGATAAGATAAGTTCGTAACTTTGCCTCCCTTTATTGAGGAGGCAGCAAATTAGGAAATAATATGTTAACTGATCCGATAGCAGATTATCTGACAAGACTCAGAAATGCAATCAAGGCAAAACACCGGATTGTAGAAATACCTGCATCTAATATAAAGAAGGAAATCACTAAGGTGCTTTTTGACAAAGGCTACATTCAAAGCTATAAATTTGAAGAGGCGGGACCGCAAGGCAGCATTAAAATTGCATTGAAATATAACCCAGTCTCTCGCCAGTCGGCAATTGTAGATTTGCAGCGAGTAAGTAAACCTGGCTTACGCAAATATGCTGGAAGCACTGAGATACCCCGCATACTCAATGGTTTAGGGATTGCGATTGTATCTACTTCCAAAGGTGTAATGACAGATAAAGAAGCTCGCGTGCTAAACGTTGGTGGCGAAGTTTTGTGTTACGTTTATTAAAAAATTACCAAGAAATATATGTCACGCATAGGAAAAAAATTAGTAGAGTTACCTGCAAGTGTATCCGTCTCCGTTTCTGAAGACAACAAGGTTACAGTGAAAGGCCCTATGGGAACACTCGAGAGAAATATTGACCCAGATATTAAGGTTGAGATTGAAGGTTCTTCACTCCAGGTCGTACGCCCTACTGAGCAAAAACGCCACAAGGCAATGCACGGGTTATACCGTTCATTGATAAGTAACATGGTTACGGGCGTGAGTGAGGGGTACAAGATAAATTTGGAGATAGTTGGTGTAGGTTACAAAGCCGTTGCTGCTAACAATGTATTGGAACTAAGTTTAGGATACTCACATGGTATCTTGATGGCAATACCTTCGGAGTTGAAGATAACTGCGACAATGGAGAAAGGTCAGAACCCAAAGGTATTTCTTGAAGGTATAGACAAAGAACTTATTGGACAGGTTGCAGCAAAAATACGCTCACTTCGCAAGGTAGAACCTTACAAAGGTAAAGGTATAAAGTTCGCAGGGGAACAGGTAAGGCGTAAAGCGGGCAAGGCGGCTGCTAAGAAATAATTTACAGTTGAAAAATTGATAGAAAAATGGTATCAGTAAAAAGTGATAGAAGACAACGTATAAAGTATCGTATCCGTAAGAGGCTTTCTGGTACACAAGAAAGACCTCGTCTTTCTGTATTCCGCTCAAACACGCGCGTATACGCTCAAATCATTGATGATGTAAAAGGTCAGACTCTGGCTTCTTACAGCACAATAGACTTGGAGGGCAGCTTAAAGACAACATCAGTAGAAAGTGCCAGACAGATTGGCATGAAGATAGCCGAAAAAGCTATTGCTGCAGGTATATCTTCAGTTGTGTTTGACCGTAGCGGTTATTTGTATCACGGGAAAATAAAGGCATTGGCAGATGGCGCTCGTGAGGGTGGTCTCAAATTTTAATAAAATATGAACAGCAACAATCCCGCAAAGGTAAGCGAAAGTGAATTAAAGGAACGAGTGGTAGCCATAAACCGTGTCGCCAAGGTAGTGAAAGGCGGTCGCCGTTTCAGTTTCTCAGCTATAGTTGTCGTAGGTGATGGCAACGGTGTCGTTGGATATGGTTTAGGAAAGGCAAATGAAGTAACCGATGCGATTGCAAAGGGTATAGAAGATGCAAAGAAAAACTTGTTCAAAGTGCCAATAATAAAGGGTACGGTGCCTCATGAGATGGAAGGCAAGTACAGTGGTGGTTTGGTTTTCATAAAGCCCGCTGCCCCAGGTACTGGTGTTATTGCAGGTGGAGCCATGCGTGCCGTCTTGGAAGCAGCAGGTGTACATGACGTCCTTGCAAAGTCAAAGGGGTCTTCAAATCCCCACAACGTGGTTAAAGCTACCGTTGACGCTTTGTTGAAGATGCGCGCACCACACCAAGTGGCGTTCCAGCGTGGAATTAAATTAGCAAAGGTATTTAACGGATAACTAAGATACCTTAACAGTGTACAAGTTAACATTATAGGCCATCAGGTCTTCAAATTTTATACGACAATGTCAAAAGTAAAAGTTACCCAAGTCAAAAGTATGATTGACAGGCCAGAAGCTCAAAAGCGAACACTCGCAGCCTTGGGCCTCGGCAAAATCGGTCGAAGTTCAGAAAAAGAAACGAATAGCGCCATAAATGGTATGATTCGCAAAGTTTTACATTTGGTTAAAGTAGAGGCAATATAATTGCAAATAACTTATGAATCTTAGTTCACTAAAGCCAGCAGAAGGCTCAATTAAAGTAAAAAAACGCCTTGGTAGAGGGCAAGGGTCTGGAATGGGTGGTACATCAACCCGCGGACACAAAGGAGCGCAGTCTCGTTCTGGCTACAGTACAAAACGTAGCTTTGAAGGTGGACAGATGCCATTGCAGAGAAGAATCCCTAAGTTTGGCTTCAAAAACGTCAATCGTATTGAATACAAAGCTATAAATTTAGATACAGTGCAGGAGTTATCCGACAAAACAAACTCAACTGTTATCGACATTGCTTTGATAGTTCAAAACGGTATGGCTGGAAAGAATGATTTGATAAAATTGTTGAATAGAGGTGAATTGAGAGCAGCAGTCGAAATAAAAGTTCATGCAGCTTCAGCCTCAGCATTAGAGTCGGTAGAAAAAGTAGGTGGTAAAGTTACAAAGTTAAAGTAAAACCCAGAACTAACAACATTTGAGTGTCATCATTCGTAGATCTTACATTCTGACAAACCCATGAACCGATTTATACAAACAATTAAAAACATTCTTTCAATAGATGAGTTGAGAGGAAGAATCCTCAATACTTTGCTATTGATTTCTGTATATCGTGTCGGTGCATACATTGTGTTGCCTGGTGTCGATCCGAAAAAACTCAATGGAGATCCGCAAGGTTTGCTAAATTTGTTGGACACGTTCCTTGGTGGGGCTTTTAGTAAAGCCTCAATCTTTGCGTTGGGAATAATGCCATACATTTCGGCTTCAATTGCTATACAGCTAATGACAATGGCCTTGCCGTACTTTCAAAAAATGCAGAAAGAGGGTGAATCGGGAAGAAAAAAACTAAATCAAATTACAAGAGTTCTGACAATATTTGTAACAGTAGCTCAAGCAATAACTTACCTAAGAGGAACTATACCATCTGATGCATTACTTGTTAGCCGGTTTGCCTTCACTGTTTCTTCGGTTATGATCTTGACAGCGGGAACTATCTTTTGTATGTGGCTTGGTGAGAAAATTACTGACAAGGGAATCGGAAACGGTACATCTATGTTGATAATGATAGGAATTGTATCACGATTCCCCGGTGCAATAATCGGAGAGTTTGCGTCCAGAGGTACGAGCGGATTACTGTTATTTGTGTTAGAGCTTGTTGGATTGTTCATAGTGGTCATGTTTGCCGTTGCCTTAACGCAAGCTGTTCGCAGAATACCCGTACAATATGCTAAGCAAGTTGTGGGTCAAAAGGTCATGGGCGGCCAACGTCAATACCTTCCCTTAAAATTAAATACTGCCGGAGTAATGCCAATCATTTTTGCTCAGGCTCTAATGTTTATCCCAGCTGCGGTTGCAAGTTTATTTAGCAAGAGCGATACAGCCAATAATATAGCAACTGTATTCAGTGATTTTACGAGCTGGCAGTACAACTTGTTATTTGCTATTTTGATAATATTGTTTACATTCTTTTACACAGCAATAGCGATAAGCCCGCAACAAATTGCTGATGATATGAAAAGGGGTGGTGGCTTCATACCGGGTGTTAAGCCAGGGTACTCAACGTCTGAGTTTGTGGCAACTGTCTTAGATAGAATAACACTACCAGGAGGCATTCTCTTGGCAGTCGTTGCCATATTGCCATCGCTCGCCAGTTTGACTGGAATGACCCGGGGCTTTACACAGTTTTTTGGAGGTACATCACTATTGATATTGGTTGGGGTAGTTCTTGATACACTGCAACAAGTAGAAAGCTATTTGCTGATGAAAAGATACGAAGGACTTATGAAGTCGGGGCGCGTTCAAGGTCGTACAGAATCCGTAGGAGCATAGGTTATGAAAATTGTTTTTCTCAAGTCCGAACAAGAAATTGATCTGATAAAAGAAAGTGGAGATATACTTGGAAGAGCCCACGCAGAGGTTGCAAAGTTGATGCGTCCAGGCGTTACAACTAGTGAACTGAACAGCGTAGCAGATGAGTTCATCCATGATCACGGTGGTTATCCATCGTTCAAAGGATATAATAAATTCCCAGCAGCACTATGTATATCACTGAATGAGACAGTAGTTCATGGAATCCCAGGTAAATATGAGCTTAAAGATGGAGATGTAGTATCCATTGATTGTGGCGTTAAGTTAAATGGATTTCATAGCGATAGTGCCTACACCTATCCGATTGGAGACGTTAGCCCAGAAGCAACTATGCTCCTAAAGCGAACGAAACAATCTTTATATTTAGGCATAGAGCAGGCTACGGAAGGTAAAAGAGTTGGTGATGTAGGCTATGCAGTACAGAACTATGTTGAAAAATTTGGATATGGTGTTGTTAGAGAATTAGTGGGGCATGGTGTAGGCAAAAGTTTGCACGAAAGTCCAGAAGTTCCAAACTATGGTAAAAGGGGACAAGGCCAAATATTGAGAACTGGGACTGTGATAGCAATCGAACCAATGATTACCCTCGGGAGAAAAGATATAGTTCAAGAGAAAGATGGCTGGACAGTCAGAACGGTCGATAGAAAACAGGCAGCCCATTTCGAACATACCATTGTAGTAAGAAAAGGAAAGCCCGAAATTTTAACGACCTTCAAGTATATCGAAGCAGTTATTGCAAATACCAGCCTAATGGTGGAGGTTTAGAATCGAAAATACAGAAAACAATGGCAAAGCAAGGATTGATAGAAGTTGATGGAATAATTGCTGAGGCGCTTTCCAACGCAATGTTCCGAGTACAGCTTGAAAATAAGCATGAAGTAATAGCACATATTTCAGGAAAAATGCGGCTCAATTACATAAAAATATTACAAGGCGACAAAGTAAAACTGGAAATGTCCCCCTACGATTTGAGTAAAGCACGAATAATTTATCGTTACAAATAAATAAATAGGATACACGATGAAAGTAAAAGCATCAATAAAGAAAAGAAGTGTGGATTGTAAAATAATCCGCCGAAAGGGCAAGCTGTTTGTTATCAACAAGAAGAACCCAAAGTATAAACAAAGACAAGGATAAAAATGGCTCGTATTGCAGGTGTTGATATACCCGATAAAAAAAGAGGCGAAATATCGCTGACTTATATCTATGGTATCGGTCGTAGTGCTTCTCGTACAATCTTGGCGAAAGCAAGTGTAAATCTCGACAAAAAAGTAACAGATTGGACAGATGAAGAGGCTGGTGCCATTCGTTTGATAATTTCAAATGAATACACCACTGAGGGTGCGCTAAGGTCGCGAACAACAATGGACATCAAGCGATTGATGGATATCGGGTGTTATAGAGGACTTCGTCACCGGAAAGGACTCCCTGTTCGTGGTCAGCGAACCAAGAACAACACACGAACCCGTAAAGGTAAGCGTAAGACCATAGCAAACAAGAAAAAAGCAACTAAATAAGCCATAATGTGCGGTATAGTCAACAAACACACCACACATTATAGCTGAATAAAAACATGGCTCAAACAAAAAGAAAAGATAAAGCTAAGAAACGAATAGTCGTTGTCGAAGCTGTGGGACAAGTCCATATCAGGGCATCTTTCAATAACATTATAATATCTGTTACAAACATGAATGGCCAGGTCATTTCGTGGGGTTCGGCCGGTAAAATGGGATTTAAAGGTTCTAAAAAGAACACACCGTATGCTGCTCAGACTGCTGCTCAGTCATGCGCTCAAGTGGCCTTTGACCTTGGCATGCGCAAGGCAGAGGTTTTCGTGAAGGGGCCGGGGTCTGGACGTGAGTCCGCCATACGTACCGTACAAAATGTCGGTATAGAAGTAACTTCAATCAAGGATATTACTCCACTCCCTCACAACGGCTGTCGCCCACCAAAACGTAGAAGGGTATAACAATTGTTTTTCATTTTACCATACATCAATCTGTAATTTGGACACTGGGATTACATGATAGAAGTCTGGAAACCTTTAGTATAATAATAATCAAATATGGCACGTTACACAGGTCCAAAGTCCAAAATCGCCCGTCGCTTCGGTGAACCCATCATGGGGCCGAGCAAGGCATTAAGTAAAAAAAGTTATCCCCCAGGCCAACATGGACGTGGTCGTAAGGGTAAAAAGTCTGAATATGCAGTTCAGCTTGCAGAAAAGCAAAAAGTAAAATACACTTATGGTATTTTGGAACGACAGTTCAGAGCATTATTCCACAAGGCGGCTGTCAAGGAAGGAATAACTGGAGCAAACTTGCTCAAACTTTGTGAGGCACGTCTTGATAATACTGTGTACAGATTGGGTATCGCACCCACTCGTAGAGCAGCACGTCAGCTCGTAACTCACTGCCATATATTGGTAGATGGGGAACTGGTAAACATTCCCTCATATTCATTAAAGCCAGGTCAGTTGATTGGTGTACGCGAAAAATCGAAATCTCTTGAAACCATTGATGCTAGTTTATCAGGTAGAGGTGCCAACGCAAAACGCTTCAACTGGTTGGAGTGGGAGGCAAAGGAAATGGTAGGTAAATTTATACAATACCCTGACCGTGATCAAATTCCTGAGAATGTCAACGAGCAGTTAATAGTAGAACTCTACTCAAAGTAACACTAATTTTTTCCCAGCCAGGACTATATTGTGCTGGCTGGGTTATTATATATATTATTGCGAATGCAATATGTAAATCGGCACATGCCACACAAGACTCTAAACAGCTAAGTTATATGTCTATTTTAGCATTCCAAATGCCAGATAAAGTCGTGATGGAAAAATCAGATGACTTCCATGGGTTGTTTGAGTTCAAGCCATTAGAGAGGGGCTTTGGGGTTACTATTGGTAACGCCCTACGCCGCATCTTACTCTCATCGCTTGAGGGTTACGCAATCACAAGTGTAAGATTCCCAACTGTACTTCACGAGTTTTCATCAATAGAGGGTGTCGTTGAAGATGTTACAGAAATAATCTTGAATCTCAAGATGGTCCGCTTCAAGAAGATATCGGACATGGTTGATAGTAAAATATCGCTTGAAGTGAAAAACCAGTCTGTAATAACCGCAGGCGATTTATCACGGTTCACCCCATCTTTCCAAATCTTGAATCCAGACTTAGTAATTTGTCATGTAGATGACAAGATGAAGTTTGAAATGGAGGTTATAGTCGAAAAAGGACGAGGATATGTATCGGCAGAAGAGTCTCGAAACTCAGAACTGCCAATTGGACATATTTCAATTGATGCCATCTATACGCCCATCAAAAACGTCAAGTATAGCGTAGAGAATACGCGTGTTGAACAAAAAACCGATTACGAAAAGTTAGTCATTGAAGTAACGACTGATGGGTCTATTCATCCAGAAGATTCATTGAAAGGTGCTGCCTACATATTGATTCAGCACTTTATGTTGTTCTCCGACCAAACAATGACTTTCGATACGCCTAAAAACGACGAGGTTAGCGAGGTTGATGAAGAAATGCTAAGAATGAGAAAACTGCTCAAAACCTCACTTGCAGACTTAGACTTGTCGGTCAGAGCATTTAATTGTCTTAAATCAGCCGAAATCAAAACACTCGGTGATCTGGCCAAACTTGATATAGCTGATATGATGAAGTTCCGTAACTTTGGTAAAAAATCATTGACAGAGCTTGAACAGTTGATATCAGATAAAAATTTGCATTTTGGAATGGAAGTGGGTAAGTACCGCTTGGACGAAGACTAATTTATTTTTCACCGATTGGTATTCTGAAGCGCAAACTGCTGCCGCTCGAAGCCAATCACATATTTAAAACCAATGAGACACGGTAAAAAACACAACCACTTAGGAAGAACGACCTCGCACCGCCACGCATTGCTAAAAAACATGGCATCGTCGCTCATAATCCACAAACGAATAGAAACTACTCTGGCTAAGGCCAAAGAACTCCAAAAATATATTGACCCTCTTTTGACCCGCTCAAAAGAAGACACAACACACAACAGAAGGGTCATCTTTTCGTACTTGTCAAACAAGGATATAGTAAAAGAGTTATTTTCTACAATATCGGACAAAATTGCTGACCGCCCTGGTGGATATACCAGAATTATCAAATTAGGCCAACGTCAAGGTGATGCTGCTGAAATGTGCATGGTCGAATTGGTAGATTTCAACGAAACAACACTCGCAATGGCAGCGGAAAAGGCTACTAAGACCCGCCGTAGCCGTCGTGGTGGTAAAAAAGCAGATGCAGCATCTACGAATATAGCAGAATCGGATATAGTTGACACAGTAGCAGAGGTAATAGTAGAAACAACTGACGATAAGCCGACAATCGAAGAGCCAACTCCAGATACAGTGGGTGCAGACGATTTGAAAATAATTGAGGGTGTTGGCCCAAAAATAGCTGAAGCTTTCAACGCCGCTGGCATCACAACTTTTGCCCAAGTAGCAGATATATCGCCAGAGGCCATGAATGAAATCATAACTGGGGCTGGCATTGCATCGAAAAGTACAGAGACGTGGTCTCAACAAGCTGCAATGGCAAGAGACGGTAAATTGGACGAGCTAAAAGTATGGCAAGACGAATTGAACGGCGGTCGCGAGTAAAAATAAAAAAAATTAAAGGGTTAAGCGAAAGTTTAACCCTTTTTTTTGTGAAATTTGTAATTGATCTTAAATTAAGTACTAAATTCATGAGCGCAAATCAACCAGCAATATTACTATTTGAAGACGGAACGCTTTACCGAGGTAAATCATTGGGAGCAACTGGCACTATGGGAGGCGAAATATGCTTCAATACAGGAATGACAGGTTATCAAGAAATTTATACAGACCCGTCATATTTTGGGCAAATTATCGTAAACACTAACGCACACATCGGTAACTATGGTGTACAGTTAGAAGTAGAAGAAGAATCTACTTCTATTAAAATCAGTGGAATGGTTTGCAATAACTTTTCGCAGACGTATTCTCGAAAGCAAGCTGATTTTTCGCTCCAAACTTATTTGGAAAATTCTGGTATAGTAGGTATCCATGACATTGATACCCGACGATTAGTCCGTCAAGTTCGTTCAAAAGGGGTTATGAATGCAATTATTTCGTCAGAAGTGTTGGACGAAAAGCAGCTGATGGAAAGATTAAAAGATGTACCAAATATGGACGGATTGGAGTTGTCGTCGATTGTCAGCACAAAACAACCCTATTTTGTTGGGGACGAATTGCAGAGAAAGTATAAAATTGCGGTAATGGATTATGGAATCAAAAAAAGTATATTGCTCAATTTAACTAAGCGGGGTTGCTATTGTAAGGTTTTTCCAGCCAAAACGCCGGTAGCAGAAATAATGGCTTGGAATCCCGATGGTTTTTTTATCTCTAATGGCCCTGGAGACCCTGCCTCTATGCTTTACGCTATTGAAACTGTGCAGCAACTGTTAGCAACAAATAAGCCACTTTTTGGAATATGTTTGGGGCATCAGATTTTGGCTTTGGCAAGCGGTATCTCAACATATAAAATGCACCATGGTCATCGTGGACTAAACCACCCTGTTAAAAACTATCAAACGGGGCTTTGTGAAATTACATCTCAAAATCACGGATTTGCTGTAAATCCAGAAGAAGTAAACGACCATACTGACGTAGAAATAACACACGTAAATCTCAATGATAATACAATTGAGGGGATTAGGCGGAAAGACAGGCCAGCGTTTTCGGTACAATATCACCCAGAAGCCTCTCCAGGCCCACATGACTCAAAGTATTTGTTTGATAATTTTATAACAATGTTATCGTCAAATTCCTAATTGATGGCAGGCTTAAAGTAATAAGTAACTGAGTACATTTAATTACCACTGACTTTTATATAATATATTCATAATCAGCAAATCTATCTGTCAGCAAAGTAAAGAGTGGCGATAACCTCAAACAAAAAGCCAGCGCATTTGCGCTGGCTTTTATGGAGAGAAAGTAATTATTTTATAGTGCAATTAGGTTAGTTGGGCATTGCAACTGTGTCAATTACGTGAATTACACCATTTTTCTGAAATACATCTGCGATAGTAACATAAGAAGCACCACCTTTTTCATCAGTTAATTTCAATTTTTTGCCTTCCATTGATGCTGTCAATGTACCACCGCTCACAGTTTTGAGTGTGGCCATACCTTTACCTTTTTTGATGGCTTTGGCTATTTCCTTAGACCCCATGTTGCCAGCAACAACATGATAAGTCAGTATTTTTGTAAGCATGGCTTTGTTTTCTGGCTTTACCAAAAACTCAACAGTACCTGCTGGCAATTTGCCAAAAGCCGCGTTGGTTGGTGCAAAAACAGTAAACGGACCAGCAGATTTTAAAGTCTCTACCAAACCAGCAGCACCTACGGCAGCTACCAATGTAGTATGGTCTTTTGAATTAACGGCGTTTTCAACGATGTCTTTGGTTGGGAACATTTCTGCACCACCTACCATCGGAAACTGAGCGAAAAGAGAACTTGCACTTACTAATAAGGCGGCGGCAAACATTACTAATTTTTTCATTTTGATAATTTTTTGTTTTTTAATTTTCAGAAACATTTACGAAGAATCAACAGTAAAAAGATTTTTAAACTTAAAGTATTTTTGTTAGTAATATTTATTGTTTGAAATATTATTAACAAAAACTGACATTGTATGTCTTTTAAGGGCAGATTCAAGTAATAAATGCAACTTTTTGGTTAAATATTTGAATTGGACTTAAATAGCCATGTCTTTTTCTGGGTCTGTTGTTAATAATATTTT
>JAYVJH010000655.1:0-2963 GCA_043769455.1 Runella sp.
TACAAAGCGTGTGTTTTCTAAGATACTGTTGTGTCTAATTGCCGCAAAGATTTCAGGTTCTTTTTCTGCACTCAGGTCAATGACTTTGGCATAGCAACCACCCTCAAAGTTAAAAACGCCAGTGTCGTCCCAGCCGTGTTCATCGTCGCCAATCAATGCACGGTTAGGGTCGGCAGAGAGTGTTGTTTTGCCCGTACCCGATAGCCCAAAAAACAACGCTGTATCGCCAGCTTCGCCTTTGTTAGCCGAGCAGTGCATCGACAAAACATCTGTCTGGGGCAAGGTATAATTTAAGACCGAAAAAATACCCTTCTTCATTTCGCCAGCGTAAGCAGTCCCACCAATCAAAATGGTTTTGGACATAAAATCTATAATCGTAAAATTACCCTGTCGAGTGCCATCTGTTGCAGGGTCGGCCTCAAACTCTGGTACATTTAATATTGTCCAGTCTGGTCTAAAAGTATCAATCTCAGATGCTTCTGGCCTGATAAACAAATGATTACAAAACAAATTGTGCCAAGCCATTGTATTGACAACTATAATATTTAGGCCATGCGACTCCGAGGCACAGGCTTTGGCGTAGCGTACATAAAGCGGTCGGTCGGCAATAAAAGCAAGCATTTTTTGATGCAGTTGGTCAAACTGCTGGCTGTCAAAAGGCTGATTGATAGCACCCCAAGCCACCAAATTTTGAGTACTTCGGTCTTTGACAATAAACTTATCTTTGGGCGACCGTCCCGTAAAACGCCCCGTATCGCACATCAATGCGCCTGTATCTGTAACAACACCCTCACCGTTTTGGATAATATGCATACGCAATTCATCTGGCGAAAGTTGAAATTGAATATTATTGGGGTCAATATTAGGTAATATTTGTACTATTTTTTCAAGAACTGCTGGATCAATAGATAACATAGGTTGTGGTTTTATATCGATAAAAATTGTGAAATCATGTTTGAAGAGCCTACAAAAAAGGGTATTCTTTGGTGAAAACTCGTAGGCCGTATATCTAAGATATTTTCGCTGCCATTGTTAGCAATTCCGTGGGCTTGCTCAACCAAAAATGCCAGCGGATAACATTCATACAGTAGTCGTAGTTTACCTTTTGGGGCTGCTTGTGTAGCTGGATATAAATAAATACCCCCTTTGAGTAGATTTCGGTGAAAATCAGCAACCAACGAGCCAATGTACCGTGCGCTGTATTTTTGTGCCTGACAATGGTCTAAATATCGCCTCACGTTAGGCTCAAAATCGTTCCGATTACCTTCATTACAAGAGTAAATCACACCATCGGTGGGGGTACTGATATTTGAATGAGACAGAAAAAACTCACCCAAAGACTGCTCATAAGTAAAACTATTGACCCCCTGGCCTGTTGTATAAACCAAAATTGTTGAAGACCCATACAAAATATACCCGGCTACAATCTGCGCCCTTCCGCCTTGTAAAAAATCAGCTGCCGTTGCAGGTTGTCCAAGCGGCGAAATGCGGCGATAAATAGAAAAAATTGTACCTATTGATACATTTACATCAATATTGGACGAGCCATCGAGTGGGTCAATGGCTACTACATATTTGCCATTTACGTTGCCTGTATCAATAATTTCTTCTTTTTCTTCTGATATTATAGCCGCAACTTCTCCACCATTTTTGAGCGCACGAATAAACCGTATATCGGCCACGACATCTAATTTTTGTTGCATTTCGCCTTGTGCGTTCATCTTGCCAAACGCCCCCGTAATATCCACCAATCCAGACTGATTGACTTCTCGATGAATGATTTTGGCGGCCAATGCCATGTCTCGTAGCAACTGCGACAACTCGCCCGAAGCCTTAGGTTTTATTTCTTGTTGCCGCTTAATGAATCTGTCAAGTGTAATTCCGACAGGCGAAGCCATCGTATCTTCAAAGTTATTCATACTGTATATTTTATAACAAAGATAAAACAGAATATTTTATTTACAGCGAATATTCTCTAAAATATTCACATTCTTTTTATGTCAATTATTCTTAATAATAATTACATTTGCAAGCCCACCACTACATTACCCAAAACAATGCAAATAGAAACCGACAAGGTAAAACTTATTTTTGGCCTCAAAGTCAAGCAGTTACGCCTCGAAAAGCAACTGTCTCAACTTGATCTCTCGCAGTTGGCTGGGGTGGCACATTCGTATATCAACGAAATTGAGAAAGGAAAAAAGTACCCAAAAACTGATAAAATAATAACTTTGGCTCGGGTTTTAGACGTAAGCTATGACCAATTAGTATCATTGCATTTGGATAAAAAACTCGCACCCATCGCCAATTTACTCGATTCTAATATCTTGAATGACCTGCCGCTTGATATGTTTGGTATTTCTATTTCTGATTTTTTGGAACTCATGTCGGGCGCACCAACCAAGTTGGGAGCATTTGTCAATACCATTATCGAAATCAGCCGAGCGTATGGTATGCGAGTGGAGCAGTTTTATTTTTCGGTCTTGCGTACTTACCAAGAGATGCACGACAACTATTTTCCAGAATTAGAAGCTGCCGCCGAGCGTTGTGCAACACACATTGGCCAGTCGCTTACGGCCAGCAATATTGAGCAAGTTTTGGCACAACAATACGGCTATCATTTTGAAACTTTCGATGAAAGCACCCAGCCCGATTTGACTTCGATTAGGTCGTATTTTAGACCACAAAAAAACAATATGCTCTCTATCAATCAGCGTTTGAG
Organism: Runella sp.; assembly: GCA_043769455.1. GTDB lineage: Bacteria > Bacteroidota > Bacteroidia > Cytophagales > Spirosomataceae > JAYVJH01. The sequence goes on from JAYVJH010000655.1 coordinate 2,723, forward strand.
TACCGAGCAACGCACTTTTACGTTGGCTCGTGAGTTGGGTTATCAGTTTTTGGGATTAAAAGACAGGTCTCTGGTGTCGTCAGTTATCGAAGCGCAGTCGTTCGACCAAGTGCTTAACAATTTCAAAGCATCTTATTTTGCGGGGGCCTTACTTATGCCTCAGGTAGTGTTGGTGCCCCAACTCACCTACTTTTTTGGACAATCGCAATGGCAGCCTGCTACTTTTATGCAGATGCTGGGG
>JAYVJH010000656.1:0-2411 GCA_043769455.1 Runella sp.
AGACATGGCTATTTAAGTCCAATTCAAATATTTAACCAAAAAGTTGCATTTATTACTTGAATGTAGCTAACATAATAACGGATACTTAATTTAATTACCGACAGTACACACCTACGATGTTATTTTTTAGTTGCGTAACGTGAGCTAATTTTTAATTTACCCAAAAATCACCAGCCGAAAAAAAGAGTAGAGTTACAAAAAACGACTGATATCGCACACATAAAAGTAACAACAAAGGACGATAGTGGCAATGCCATTAGTTTTGAGGACTATTTACCCTTGTCTGTTACTGGGAACTGTATGACCTCTACCACCGAGCCAATGACAATAATAGCTGGAGCGCAGAGGTTTTGCTCTTTTACTAATTGCTCAATATTAAAAATCTGCCCTGAAACAGAACGCTCGTTAGGCATTGAGCCGTTTTGAATGATGGCTATCGGTATATGTCCACGATTGAGGTTTTGGTAAATAGCTACAATTTCAGCGAGGCGGTGCATTCCCATCAAAATTACGACCGTGGCCGATGACTGAGCCGCCAGGGCTATATCGGCAGAGAGTTGATGATTTTTGATTGTGCCTGTCAGTACCCAAAAACTTTCTGACAAACCTCTGTGTGTCAATGGAATATGATTGAGAGCTGGCACAGCATAACTGCTTGAAAGACCCGGCACGACTACGGTCTCAATGCCGAGTTGCTGGGCATAAAGCAATTCTTCGCCTCCACGACCAAATATAAACGGGTCGCCACCTTTGAGGCGTACTACTTCGCCATACTGTTGAGCCATCTCGACAATTAACTCGTTTATCCAGCTTTGTTCGCAGCTTTTTTGATGGCCACGTTTACCAACAAAAATCCGCTGGCAGTCTGAGGGGCAATAGTTTAAAACATCCTCACTTACAAGGGCATCGTACAATACTACCCGAGCATTTTGCAAGATTTTAACGGCTTTGACTGTAACCAATTCGGGGTCGCCTGGCCCTGCACCAACAAGGTAGAGTTTCATTTGTATTGAGTGAAAAATGATTAGCAAAAAGTGATGAGTTATTGCGTTTTTTGTTTCTCACTTTTTGCTAATCACTTCTTTAAGAATCTTGTGCCGCTACCAATTCTTGTAGCGTAATATTTCCATTAGTTATTTGTGCTGTTCTTATTTTTTGTATTTGAAACAAAAACTGTTCGGCACTGTTCACAAATTGTTCGGCAAACGCTGGCGTTGGCTCGTATTGATTGATGGCCAGTACTTGTGTTTTAAAATCGCCTTCGTTGGCATGATATTCGCCCACAAAATGCGTATCAAAATCATTGATAATGCCATACTGCGTGTTTGTTGGTATTTGTTTTGAGAGTAGCATCGCTTTTGCGCCCGTTACAAATACACTATACGCATGATAGACGGCATCGGAAGGGCTACTACTCACTATGGCCGACGCTCGCTCTAATTTCTCGTTGGCTTCTTCCAGCGTTGTAGCCACCAAGTCAATCATCACACCCGCACATTCACCTACGCCAATGGCCGTTGCATACTTTTCGGCACTGTCCCAATCTATATAATCGTCTTGTTGTAAAGTAGTTAGATCGGCCAAGGGTTTGAGTAATTGATAAAAATAATTTTTACCTTGTCGGCCATAATAGTCATTGTAGTATTCGTCTTCGAGGGCGTTTGTTTCATAGTCGTTTAGTAAAAATCTAAGGCCATCGACACCTCTCTTTGATGGAATCTTAATTACTTTTTCTCCAATTTGGCCTTCATTTATACTATTAAAACCTCCACCAAGCAGCACCTGCAAAGCTGGCAAAACCAGCGCACCATTTTTGAGCGAACTACCATGAAAGCCAATATTAGCGGCTGAATGTTGCCCGCAACCATTCATACAACCCGAGATTTTGATTTTGAGTGTTTTGTTATGAATCAAGTCTTGAAATTCGGTTTTCATCATCACTTCCAACGCCCGAGTTATGCCATAACTACTCGAAATGGCCAAGTTGCAGGTATCTGTGCCGGGGCAAGTAGTGATGTCGGCGGTACTGTCGAAGCCCGGCTCGGCCAAGCCCAAAGCATTGAGTTTTTCGTAAACGACAGGTAAATCTTCGGGCTTGACGAACCGTAGCAAGTAGCCCTGATTGACTGTTACTCTGATGTCGTCGGCGGCGTAGTCTTTTATGATTTGTGCCAATGCCCGTGCCGTATCTGAGTGCATATCGCCCAGCAATACTCGTAATTGTACCGCATACCAGCCTTTTTGTTTTTGTTCAAAGACGTTGGTAGAGAGCCAACGGTCAAAAGCAGCCCCCCCCGCCCCCGATGGGGGAGCTTTCACCTTTTCTGACTTCATATCAGATGGATTCAGAAAAGCTACTTTGCTTCCGAAAAAAGCTCCCCCATCGGGGGCGGGGGGGGCTGCTTTTTTTT
>JAYVJH010000657.1:0-3791 GCA_043769455.1 Runella sp.
AACAAAGACTATGGTATTTTGAGTGTTTTTTTACAGGCGTTTTTTGATGTCGAATACCTCTTTACGGTACCGCCAGAGTCGTTTATACCGCCCCCCAAAGTACAGTCGGGGGTTATTAGAATGAAACGAAACAAAGTACAGAGTTTGGATTGTGATGAAAAACTGTTTTTTCAGGTCGTCAAAACGGCATTTAACCAACGTCGCAAAACACTCCGAAATGCACTCAAACCAATGGGTGTAATCTTTGAACACCCGCTCTTAGACCTCCGTGCCGAACGCCTTGGAGTGGCCGATTTTGTGATACTGACCAATGAAATTGCGAAAGGAAACCAATGACTTTTGAGCTAACCAAAGAATTTTTAGAGCAAATCGAAGTTGCTATTGAAGCTCGTAACGAAACTAAGTTACGAGCCGAAATGGACGAGCTTTATCCTGCCGATATTAACAGTATTTTGGAAGAACTCGACACAGAGCCAGCCCATTATGTATTTAGTTTGTTGGACAAAGAAGTTGGTGCCGAAATCATGGCTGATATTGACACCAATGACCGAAAGCGGTTTTTGACTGTTTTTACGTCTGAAGAAATTGCGAGTTATGTCGAATATTTTGACTCTGACGATGCCGTGGATTTGCTCAAAGAGCAACCAATCAGAATCAGAGAAGAAGTAATTGCACATCTCAAAGACCGCGAGCAGGCTCGATTTATTTTAGATTTATTGCCTTACGACGAAGACGTGGCAGGCGGGTTGATGCAAAAAGAACTAATCAAAGCCAACATCAACTGGACTGTAAACGAGTGTATTGAGGAAATTAGAAAACAAGCCGAAGATGTTGAAAACGTATATTCGGTCTATGTTGTGGACGACAACCAGCGGCTGATGGGGCTGCTGTCGCTCAAAAAAATTGTATTGGCACGTAAAAATACAAAAATTGAAAATATCTACGACGAAGACGTTGTAAAGGTAGAAACTTACCGACCAGTTGAGGAAGTAGTCGAAATTATGCAACGCTACAACCTCGATGCCATGCCCGTTGTCAATGTGCAGGGGCGGTTGCTGGGGCGCATTACGATTGACGATATTGTAGATGTGATTACCGACAAAGCCGAAGACGACATTCAGGCGTATGCGGGTATAACGGGCGAAGCCGAAGAAGACGATACCGTCTGGGACTTGGCGAAGTCTCGGCTTCCGTGGCTCATAGTAGGTGTTTGTGGGAGTCTGTTGGCAGCCACAGTCATCAAAGGGTTTGAGGGCGAACTCACCAAAATTGCGGCCTTGGCAATGTTCATTCCAATTATGGGCAGCACGGGTGGCAATGTGGGTATTCAGACGGCTTCGCTTATAGTGCAGAGTTTAGCCGATAAGTCGGGCTTAGAAATTACGTGGCGAGAACGACTTTCAAAAATCGTATCGGTAGCGGCCGTCAATGGCTTGGTAATTGGCATTTTGGCTGGGTTTTATGTTTGGGCGTTCAGCGAGCCGCAACTTTTCTGGGTCGTATGTTTGTCGCTGCTGGCTGTTGTGATGCTGGCTTCTTTTATGGGAACGGTTACACCACTTGTTTTAGACAAAATCGGCATTAACCCAGCCATAGCCTCGGGACCTTTTATTACAACCGCCAACGACTTGATAGGCATAGGAACGTATTTTTTGATGGCACATTATTTATTGAAAGTATAAATACCCACACAAACAAAGTACGATTTTTTTGGTTAAATTTACACATAAAAACTCTAAAATACCATGAAACAATTATTTTTCGGCCTAATAGCCCTCACGGTGATTTGTGCAGCCTGCCAAACAAAAACCGATGACCCCACGCCAGTAGCACCTGTGCCTACACCCACACCCGTAGCCATCACTTACCTCAAAGACATTTCGCCTTTTCCGATTGGGGCTTCTATTGACCCCAATCTTCTCAAAAACAACCCCACTTACCGCTATACACTCACCGACGAAATGAGTAGTATTACCGTTGAAAATGCTCAAAAATGGGGCTGGATTCACCCTGGCATCAATACCTTTAATTTTGTTGATGCCGACTACATAGTGAACTGGGCCGAAGCCAACAAAAAACGAGTACATGGCCATACGCTGCTCTGGCACGCCTATAACCCCGACTGGCTCAATAAATTTCAGGGCGACTCGGTGGCATGGGAAAACCTGATGAAAACCCATATCCAAACTGTTGTAGGCCATTACAAAGGCAAAGTAAAATCGTGGGACGTTGTCAATGAGGCATTTACAGACGGTGGTGCCTACCGACAGGGCGACGCAAGAGTAAACGAAGGGAGCATTTGGGCGCAAAAGTTGGGTACAGACTATGTGGCTCGAGCCTTTGAGTATGCCCACCAAGCCGACCCCGACGCTTTGCTGTTTTATAATGACTACGGCCAAGAAGGATACCCAAACAAACTAAGAGCCTGTGTCAATTTGGCCAATGACCTAAAAAAACGAGGCGTTCCTATTCATGGACTGGGGCTGCAGTTTCATTTGGGCGTGTCGCAGTCAGACGTTGCCATTGCCAATGCCATTAAGCAGTTTGCCGCAACGGGGCTGTTGGTTCATATTTCAGAATTAGATATTTTAGTATCGGACTGGCAAAAAAATGCAGCATTGGTCTATACCGAAAGCCTCCAACAACGCCAAGCCGACAAGTATAAACTGATTGCCCAAAACTATAAACAACTCGTACCAAAAGCCCAGCAACATGGTATTACGACCTGGAATTTAGGTGATGGCGATAGCTGGATTCCACAACAAGGCTACACCGACTGGCCCTTATTATTCGACAAATCGTACAGCCGCAAAAAAGCCTATTATAGTTTTTCAGACGGTTTGAAAAATTAAAATGACACTTGACACATTATGTATATTCCAAAAGACAATCAATTTACTGAAAACGAACAAATTATAGAATTTTTAGGCCAAAATGCTTTCGGCCTTTTGGTCAGTACCGTTCAAGGCCAACTATGGGCTACGCACATTCCGTTAGAGTTTGAAATCAACGAGCAAGGCCAACAAGTGCTGTTTGGCCATGTAGCCCGAGCCAATCCCCAATGGCGAGATTTGGCCGATGGCAGCGAGGTGATGGCTATTTTTTCGGGACCACACGCCTACGTGTCGTCGTCGTGGTATGACCACATAAACGTACCGACTTGGAACTATATTGCCGTCCATGTTTATGGCCGATACCGACAAATTGAAGGTGATGAATTACTAAATTCGCTCACACGGCTCACCAACAAATACGAGGCTGGCTCTACGAAGCCAGTTAAAGTAGAAGAATTTTCAGAGGCTTTTATGAAAAGTCATTTGCGGGCATTGGTGGGTTTTGAAATAGAAATAACCGACATTCAGGCCAAGAAAAAACTATCGCAAAACCGAGACAATACAAACCAAAATAATATCATAGCCGAACTCGACAAACGAGGTGATAGCCAGTCGGTGGCTGTGGCCGAGGCCATGCGAGAGTCGAGATAAGATATTGATAATTAAATAACTCGCTCACCCCGATATATATCGGGGTGGCATGGTTCAGCGACTGTGTCGCTAATATAACCCAGCTAAAACCCAACTGAGATGCCGTCTGAACAATATTTTGTAAGAAACGAAAACGAAACGTACTTTATCACCTCTACGATTGTTGAGTGGGTGGACGTATTTACTCGTCCCGTTTATAAACAGATTATTCACTCTACATGACGATTTTTTGATATTGTACTAAAAAGGCTTATTTTAGTGTTCTTAACCACCTAAAACAAGCCTTATGAATTCCGAAGAGTCCGA
>JAYVJH010000658.1:0-2849 GCA_043769455.1 Runella sp.
CCGCCCGACCTCAAAATCCATTTCGTGCTTAGTCGTATTCCGTATAGTATCAATCCAGCGCAACGAGGCAAAGAAATTGAGTTTGTAGAGCAGCAAAAAAAAGAATTGGATATAGCTCAGATTCACGTCATACATTCTGACCCAGCCTTGGAATGGGAGGAGGAAATATTGATTGGAAAAACCACCGAAACACTACGCCCGCCGTTGGGTTTAGAATATTTAGCCCTTTTTGAGGCCATCATTCACCCACATTTGACTGATAAAGATTTTAAATCATTTGAAAAAATACAAGAAGTTGAAACCTTACTCAATCGAGCCCGATTGGCACAAGATAGCGCAGAGGTAATAGAACTCACAACCAAAGTACTCAAAATAGACAAACACGACATCGAAGCACTTGAACTACGTGGAAATACATATCGAGCCATTAAAAACTATGAAAAAGCGTATAATGATTTTGCGGTGTTATTTAAACTAACAGACGATGAAAAACACGCTATTGATACGGTCGTATCTTTGAAATTTTTAAAACAATACAAAAATGCTTTGGAACTAGTAGATGTATATTTAATCAAAATGCCAGATAGTTACGAATTATTTAGGCTAAAATACAGTACATTACAAGACAACGACGAATCGTTTGAAGAGGGAGAAAAATTATTTGAACAAATAATTGCCAAATTTCCTACCAATCCTAAAACGTATAATGGCAGAGCTTACTGGTTTTTTACATTAAATAGATTTGATGAAGCAGTAGAAAATGCAAATACAGCACTCAAATTAGACCCAACATATAGTTATGCCTACACAACCCTTGCCGAGATAGAAGCAACGAGAGGTAATGACGATGGTTTTTATAGAAATCTGGAACTGAGTTTAATATTCAAACTTAAATTGACTGATAATAGTGTATTACCTCTGGATATTTACCGCAAATACAAAGATGAGTCTCGTTTTTTGAATCTAATCAAAAAATATAATGTCGAGTATGAGTTTAAAGAACTACTGCGTTAGTGGCAACAGCGACTCAATACCCGAAATTCTGTTTTAGATTTGGGTTTTGGGCTAATACACTTGTTGGAATGGGCATCAGTATCGTTTTGGCTTTGTCTTTGCGAGTATCTGGCTTGTTTGTGTATGCGTCCCAGAAAGTATCAAACCTAATCATGTCTTGTCGGCGGAAGCCCTCCCAATAAAGCTCAAAACCCCGCTCGTTGTAAATATCCATGAGCGTAAGACTTTGTAAATCAGCCGATTTGTCGTTTAGATAGGCTTGTCTTCGTATCTGATTGACGAGTTGCAAGGCTTCGGTTTTTTGGCCTGCTCCGTGGCCTGTGTCTCCGCCATTTCTATTAAGTTAAGAGTTCTGTGAAGAGACAGAACTCGGTTGGAAAATTTTATCAAACAAATCTAAGAGCTGCTGCGATTGTGCCTGAGCGACTCTGTCTTCACAAACAATTCATTTCCTTAACTTAATGAAAGTGGCAAGGACACAGACTACGGAATGGAACAGGATAATAAGCTAAGTTTTTGTCTTGCAACAGTATTTTTGCATCGGGACGATTGCCGCCTACTCCGCCATTTTTAGAGTGATAGTCGTTAAGAGTTTTGTCTATTTCGGTATTTAAAGACTTTTGTTCTAATCTGTAAGGTAATTTGTAAGCTTTCAGCCAGCCGTTTGCTAAATCTGCAATATTAGGTTCTATAGATTGCGCCATTTATTCTGTTAAATTAATATGCAAACTTGAATTTTTACAATGGGTTGTCTGTAATAATGTTGTTTCAAAATCCCCACTATCCAACTCTTACCGCTACGAGCGAGTGCTGGGAAGTTAAAAGCCAAAAAATAGAACAATATTCGGTAGTATCCGACCTTTTACATTTTTCGGTTTCTCTGTTTTACATTTTGCGGTTTATTCAATATTAGCACTCAACAGCCCAGAGTTTGGTTGGTAAACTTAGCCCAAAAACGGATAGCGGTAGTCGGTTGGCGACACAAAAGTTTCTTTGATAGTTCGGGGCGATACCCAGCGTAGTAAATTTAGCACTGAACCCGCTTTGTCGTTTGTACCTGAGCCTCTGGCTCCACCAAATGGCTGCTGCCCAACGACCGCTCCCGTGGGTTTGTCGTTGATATAAAAATTGCCTGCGGCATTGCTCAACGCCTTGGTAGCGAGTTCGATAGCGTAGCGGTCTTGGGCAAAAATAGAACCTGTCAGGGCATAGTCTGAGGTGCTGTCGAGTAGCTGGAGTGTTGCCTCAAATTGGTCTGGTTCATAAACATAAATCGTGAGTACAGGCCCAAATATTTCTTCGCACATGGTCGTATATCGTGGGTTGGTAGTCAATATAATGGTAGGTTCTACAAAATAACCAACCGATTTGTCGTAGTTGCCGCCCGCCACAATCGTTACACTTGGGTCGTTTTTGGCGTTGTCGATGTAGGCGGCAATTTTGTCAAATGATTTTTCATCAATCACGGCATTTATAAAATTACCAAAGTCTTCTGTTCCGCCCATTTTCATTGTTTTGAGGTCAGCAATCATGTAGTTTTTGACTTCTTCCCACAAATTTTGAGGAATATATGCACGTGAAGCAGCCGAACATTTTTGGCCTTGGTACTCAAACGCCCCTCGAACGAGTGCCACAGCCAATGCCTTGGCATGTGCCGAATGATGCGCCATCACAAAATCTTTGCCACCTGTTTCGCCCACAATTCTTGGAAACGATTTATAGATACTCAGGTTATTGCCAATGGTTTTCCAGATATGCTGAAACACTTTGGTACTGCCCGTAAAGTGAATACCTGCAAAATCTCGGTGTTTGAAAATAACATCGCCAGCCACAGG
>JAYVJH010000659.1:0-1554 GCA_043769455.1 Runella sp.
AATTTTCTCGCCCTTTTTGCTTTATGAGGTCGTCCAAATTTGATTTTCCTCGCAAAAAGTAACGCAAATACTGGTGTCAAGTAAATACTGCATTAAAATTTGATTTCTTGATTTCTAAATTTTCTACTCGATTTAATATCTGCTATTATTTCTTCGGCTGTTTTTTCAGAAGAAAAAGCCCCAAAAGATTTGTAAAAGTTGCTTTCCTGTGTAGATTTTTCGGTTTTTAATGACCTTGAAAGGCTTTCTATTAATTCAATTTTACTCAAAAAACTAAGTCCTTCAAATAAACCCGAATAAGTTTCAACGATGTGTCTGTCTGTATAGCTCATAATAATTTTTGAAATAAAAGTAAAACTACCCCTCTTGAATTGTCGGCACGTAGCAAACAACTCCTTAGCTTTGATAAATGACATTTGACAGTACAAAAGTCATACCTAAAACTATGTAAAGCAAATAAGCTGCGATATTGGCATTGATTTTTTGTTTGCCTAAACCTCACAATTTTCCACTACTTCGCCCTGCCAAGTAAGCCGTCGTCCAAGCTGACTGAAAGTTATAACCACCTGTAATACCGTCTATGTCTAATATTTCTCCCGCAAAAAACAGCCCTTTGTGTTTTTTTGATTGCATACTTTTTTCGTCAATTTCAGAAAGTACAAGACCGCCACAAGTAACAAACTCTTCTTTGAATGTTGTTTTGCCTTTTACTTCAAAAGTACAATTAGTCAGATATTCGGCCAAGCGATTGAGGTTTTTGGCAGGAAGATCGCTCCAACGCATGGTATCTGCAATGTCGGCCATTGTTACTAATTTGGCCCATAACCGAGCAGGTAAGTTACTCACAGCCTGCGACTTGACGAGTTTGTTACGAAACTGGGTGTCTGTTCTATTTTTGGACAATTCAGTTCGAGCAGTTTCGTTTGACTGAAAATCTGTAAAATTGACCAGCACCACAAACTCATAATTGCGGTCGGCCAACTCACGTGCGCCCCAAGCTGATGCTTTTAAGATGGCTGGCCCGCTCAAACCCCAATGTGTAAAAAGCAACGGCCCAGACGACTCTAATTTTGAACCCACCACTCTGATTTTGGCATTCTGCACAGCCACGCCCATCAACTCATGAAAAGGCGAATTGGGAACATTGAAAGTAAAAAGCGAGGGGACAGGCGGGCTGATGCTATGCCCCAAGTCAGCCAGCCAGTCGTAGCCCGACAGTTGTGGATTACCGCCTGTTGTTATAATTATTCGGTCGGCGTATAGTTTTTTATTTGTCAATAATTCTAATTCAAAACCAACTTCCAAGACATTGATTCTGGCCAAACCAGCACTTAACTCAATGCCAACGTTGGCTTTGGCTGTGGCGTGCAAGAGTGCATCAATAATGGTTTGAGAATTGTCGGACACAGGAAAAACCCTGCCATCTGGCTCAGTTTTGAGCTGCACGCCCCTGTCAGTAAACCACCGAACAATGTCCTGATTACTGAATTGTTCAAAGGGTTTTCGCATAAATTTTGCCCCACGAGGATAGCCTTTGCATAGCGTAGCCACAGA
>JAYVJH010000660.1:0-1665 GCA_043769455.1 Runella sp.
GCATACCGAGTTTTGGCTACCACGGCCACAAACTCACCATCACGTACTACTTTTATGACATTGGCCGAGGCTTCGGCTTTGGAGGTATCAATGGTTTTGATTGTTCCCTCAAAATACGGGCTTTCGAGCGTCAGTGCGTGTACCATTTCGGGTAGCTCGCTATCAATCGTATATTTGGCCGTAGCCATTACCTTACATTTTACGTCAATTCGCTTATGGTCTTTGCCTATGTATTTAAAAGCCGAGGCGGGCTTCAAGGCAGGTGTTTTGGGTATGTCCCATTTTTTGGTCGAAGCCGCTATATCGGCATATTTGGCCGAGTGGCTTCCAGATGTAAGTATGCCATTTTGAGCTACAACAGTTTCTGGTTTTACATTCCATTGTTTGGCCGCAGCGGTTTTGAGCATTTCTCGCATAGTGGACGCTACTTCTCTGATTGGTTCAAAAAGCGAAATTGTACTACTACTGCCACCCGTCCCAAAGTCGTCAATTAGGCCGCTACCTGTGCTGGCCGACTCTACTTTGATTTGGCTCATCGGTACTTCTAATTCTTCGGCGGCCATCATGGCAAAACCTGTAAAAATACCCTGCCCCATTTCAGACTTTGGTACTTTCATCGATACGGTATTGTCTGGCAGAATCTCAAACCAAAAAGCGGGCTTCAATGTCGAAAGACTTGATGGCAAATCTGAATTTTCGGCTTTCTGAGCTACATACCGCCGCATTGGGCTGCAACTCATGTACGAGGCCACAACCGTACCGCCCATCACGATAGCACCTCTTTGAAGGAACTTGCGGCGAGAAAATATTTTTTTATCTTTATTATCAGAAGTCATTGTCTTAGGAATAAATTTTAAATAAATCGAACTACCAAAAGGCAGTTTATAGTAAAATATTTTTGCGTTTTGAGGTTTACAATTTTGCTGTTTCTCAGTTTTTAATGGCGTGTTTTATTTCTGCCGCTTTCAAAATAGCTTTAATAATCCGTGGGTGAGTGCCACAACGACAAATATTACTGATGTTGTCTTTGATGTCGGCTTCGGTTGGGTTTGGGTTTTCTTCTAATAACTTTGCGGCAGCCATCATAAACCCAGGCTGGCAGTAGCCGCATTGCGGTACTTGCAACTCCAACCAAGCCGCCTGAACAGGGTGCAAGTGTGCTTCGTCAGGCGACAGCCCCTCGATGGTCGTAATGTTTTTGCCCGCCGCAAACTGCACAGGATACGAACAAGACCTGACCAACTCACCATCGATATGCACTGAGCAAGCACCGCAAAGGGCTTTGCCACAGCCAAATTTCGTACCAGTCAGTTTTAGCTCGTCTCTGATAGCCCACAGCAGCGGCATATTGGGGTCAATGTCAAGGCTGGCAGCCATGTTGTTGATTTTGAAATCTATCTTCATTGGGTTTATTCTATAATTTTAATTGTATGCAATATCGTTATTTTATTGGTCATCTGATGCCTTATTTCTTATTTTATGATTTGAAATGACATCAATAGCCAATAGAAAAAACGTAACTTTGCTTCTGTAACATCAAAATATACTGGTTATGGCATATAATAGATTTAAGTTGAAAGATTTAGAAGAAAAATTACAACTAAATGTCGAAAAAAATAAGTGGCTACCTGTATCTTTTACTTATTCGGCTTCTGATGTTTTTTT
>JAYVJH010000661.1:0-3242 GCA_043769455.1 Runella sp.
TTAAACAAACCAGTCGTACTAACAGGCGCACAGCTACCGATTGGTGTAGCCCGAACCGATGCCCGAGAAAACATCATTACGGCTCTCGAAATAGCCGCCGCTCAGACAGATGGCCGCCCAGTTGTGCCAGAGGTTTGTATTTATTTTCAGAACGTTTTATTGCGGGGCAATCGTGCCAAAAAAGTAGAAAGTTCGCAGTTCAACGCCTTTCAGTCCGAAAACTACCCAGCATTGGCTGAGGTCGGTATTACGATTGAGTTTAATTTTCCATACATCAAGCCCTATGAGCCTTATGCTGCGTTAGTGCTTCACAGTCAATTAGATACAAACTTGGCAATCCTTAAAATTTTCCCAGGAATGAGGCGAGAAGTACTGCAATCGGTTCTGAAAATCACCAACCTTAAAGCCGTAATCATCGAAACCTTTGGAGCAGGCAACGCCCCAACGATAGACTGGTTTATAGCCGAATTGAAGACCGCAATCGACCAAAATATCGTTGTATTGAATATTTCACAATGTCAGGGTGGGAGAGTGGTGCAGGGGCATTATCAGACCAGTACGTCGTTGGCAGAAATTGGGGTCATTGGTGGTGGCGATATGACTATTGAAGCGGCTATTACCAAACTTATGTATTTGCTTGGCAAATTCCCAAATATAAACACAGTAAGGCAGTCGCTAAAAACCGCCATCAATGGCGAAATGTCCCATTGAACAACGTACAGATTTTACAACATTCACCAACTATAATTGGTGAACTATTTTCCTAAAACCCAATTTTTAATTCTTTTAAAAATATCAATTTTTCTGGGTTTAGAACGGCCGTCGTGTGTCAGTTCGTTTTTATAATTATGGTCAAGTTTTTGGGCATATTCTTTCAAATCTGTGCTGGCTTGCATCAATGTTGCTATAAATGGCAATGCGGCGGCATCTAAAACGCCATTTACAGATATGGTGTGGTACTGACTCCTCAAAACTGGGTTGTTGTTTTTGTTAATTTCTGGTTGCCCGTTTTCAGCAAAATAATCAATCTGATAAATAACAGGGTTTAGTTTTTTGAGCCTTTGTGTTCCTTTTCTTTCGTTACGCCAAGGGTGTTCGTTTTTATGAAGTTGTTTTAGCAAAAAATTCTTGTTCCAGAGCGTTATCTGATGAGACATCAAGTAGTCAGATTTTTCATTATCGACTTTGCCAACATTAAAGCCCTCAATAAAAATATCGGTGGCCGTAGTTTTATAAACGTCCGAACTGTGTAGTTTTACTTGTTGCCAATCGTTCTGTACTGCCAATTCAAAAAGGGTATTAAAAAAATCTGGATTTATTTTTTTATCAAACCACATATCTTCCTGAACGTACAATATATATGGTTCAGTAATTTTGTTTTTGATTAAAACTGCCAGTCTATCAGTCCATTCACCGTTACCAGATTGTATATTCTCAAAATTGCCAAGAGTTACTTTTTTATTTTCTGTTGCAAAATATAGCCGACAGTTTATGTCTGAACTCCAGTACTTTGAGAAAAAATACTCAAAACCTTTGTACAATAGTTCGTATCTGTCGCAGCTATGCACCAACAGTGCCACATTGTGTTTTTTTTGTTTCATGGGTATTTTATTTTGACCGTGATTTAACGCAAAACTAATAAATTTAAAAATAATGTTTGTTATGATTACTATATTATCGTAATATTGCAATATAATAATAAACTTGATGGGAGCAACAAAAACAGAGTATTTTACCGACCGACAAAATAAATTGGCTACCATCGCAAAGGCACTGGGACACCCCGCCAGAATTGCTATTTTAGATTATTTACTCAAAGTAGATACCTGTATTTGCGGCGACATCGTCAATGAATTACCATTGGCGCAGCCTACTATTTCACAACATTTAAAAGAACTCAAAAATGCGGGTATCATAAAAGGAAATATCGAAGGGAACGCTATTTGTTATTGTATCGATGAGCAAGTGTTTGGGGTACTTCAAGGTTATTTTACTGACATTTTGGGTAAAGTAAAAACAAAAAATTTGAACTGTTAAAATTAAAAAAATGAAAATCATTACCACTTTTTTCTTCGCCTGCACTTGGCTTGGCGTATATGCTCAGGTCACCTCACGACCGCTACCTTCCATCTCGGGCCACTACAAAGAACTGGTAAAACTAAGTAGTAAAGCACTACCAGATTCAACAGACCGCCAACAGTTTCCTATTGACGGCCTTCCACTCACAACCTGGACACGCCTCACACTAAAACCCTTGTACCTGCTAATACCCGTTACCGATTTTAAGATACCTAACTTCCCAGCCAATAGTTCGGCTCAAACTAAGGCAGAGATAGCGTATTTGCTCAAACTACAAAATACTGCTCGTACAGACGAAAAAGTAAAAGAATCTTTGGATTTTGCACAGGTATTTTATAGCCCCAAAGCAACCCCAGAAAGTAAAAACTGGGTTAAATTACGCAACAATTTATTTCATATAGGCCGGCAATTAGAGGGTTTTACTCCCGAAAAATTACCGATTACTGCTAATTTTATGGCAAAAGTATGGTCAGACTGTACTTATTATTTTTGGTCTCTGAAATATCAATTCAATCGTACACGACCTTACATGCTTGATTCTCGGATTAAAAATTTAGATAATACCAATTTTCAAGCCTATCCCTCGGGTCACGCTTCGGCTTCTTATATGGCGGCTTTTGTTTATCAAGAGTTGCTACCTCAACACAAAGACTTGTTTCAAAAAAATGCTTATGATATGGCGTTCTCACGAGAAATAATAGGTGTACATTTTCCGTCAGACTCGGAAGCTGGGCGGATATTTGCTCGTCAGTTTGTAAATTTTTTATTGAAAACCCCCTCTTTTCAAAAAGATTTGGCCGAAGCGAAGCGTGAAATTGAAACAGTTATTAAGTCAAAAAAGTAGTCGTGCAGTCTGGAGTCGTGAATTAAGTAAAATATTGTGAATCAGTGAGTTATTAAAATTGAAATACCACACCATTTTTGTCCAAATATTTAAACAAATCAGACAGATGAAACTATCAGAAATAAAAAACATTCTACCCAAATTAGAAAACGTAGAATTTCGGTTCACAAATGGGGTTTCAGTACCCGAGTATTTCCATGTTACAGAAGTGGGTGTAATTACCAAAAACTTTATAGACTGCGGCGGAACGGTCAGAAACGAGAGAGTTGCTAATTTTCAGTTGTGGAACGCCAACGACTATGACCACAGACTAAAACCG
>JAYVJH010000662.1:0-4010 GCA_043769455.1 Runella sp.
AAAGCCAGCACCATATTTATAGCACTACCGACAGAAAAAGCAAACTGTAAAATATTGGCCCCGATTCATAAGGCTGTGCCTTCTCTTGGCTTGCGATAGTTGCCACTCGCTGGAAGCGAGCGGGAGCGGCGGCTCTTCGTCTTAATTATTGACAGAAAAAGCAAATTGTAAAATATTGGCACCCATTTGTAAGGCTCTTTGGCGTAGTTCTTCGGGGTCGTTATAGACACTTTGGTCTTCCCATCCATTACCCAAATCACATTCGTAGCTATAAAAACAAACCAGCCGCCCTTGCCAAAACAATCCGTAGCCTTGCGGTGCTTTGCCGTCATGTTCGTGTACTTTGGGCAGACCATTCGGAAAGTCAAACCGTTGGTGATAGATTTTATGGTTGAATGGCACTTCTACAAAACTTAGTTCTGGAAATACCTTTTTCATTTCTCTACGAATAAATTTGTCCAAGCCATAATTGTCGTCTAAGTGCAAAAAACCCCCTGCCAACATCCACCGTCGTAAGTTTCGGGCATCGGCTTCTGTAAAAAGCACATTACCGTGGCCTGTCAAATGCACAAATGGGTACGAAAATAAATCGGGGCTACCAGGCTCTACGATGTCTTCTTCGGCAAACATATTCATTCGTAGGTTTTGGTTACAATATTTTATCAAATTAGGCATAGACGTTTTGTTGGCGTACCAGTCGCCGCCACCGCCGTATTTGAGTTTAGCCACTTTGTAGGCATATTGTGCTTCGCAAATGACGAATGAAGAATGTAGAATGAAGTATGAAAGGAGTATGGTTTTTCTTAAACTCATAGCCGTGGTCTGTGTCTTCACAGACCGTACTAATGTCCTGTGAAGACACGGGGTCGCCCAGACAGGCCACGAAATGGAAATACAATTTTTTATTTTCATGGTTTTAGTTTTTAGTTCTAAATTTTAAACACTCAATTCCCGCATCACGGCCTCCAAGCCTTTTACGTCCTGAACATTGGTGCAAGTTAGCAATAATTTGTTTTTTAGGTCTTTGAGTGCAAAACGATTGGCATTTTTTTGAATATGACCAATCACATGACCAAAGGCATCGGACTGAAAAAATACATCGTTGCCTTGTGTTTTAAATGTGGCTTTGAGTAAATTACTTTTTAGAGTTAGTTTTTCGATACACATTGCTTCGGCCAACCACCTGATTTTTACCATTTGCAGTAAGTTTCGTACCTGAGTGGGCATTGTTCCAAATCGGTCTGTGATTTCGGTCTGGAAGTTATCTAATTCTTGTTCGCTTGCTATGCTGTCTAAGCGGGTATAAAGCGAGAGTCGTTCCGAAATATTTTTGATATAACTATCTGGAATAATCACAGGCAGGTCAGTTTCCATTTGGCAGTCGGTTTTGAGAATATTGAGCGAGTCGGCGGTGAGTTCAAACAAATCTTTAAACTCAGTTTGTTTGAGTTCTTGCACGGCTTCGTCCAATATTTTATGGTACATTTCGTAGCCTAAATCATTGATAAAACCACTTTGCTCGGCCCCCAACAAATTGCCTGCGCCCCGAATGTCCAAGTCTCTCATGGCTACTTTAAAGCCATCGCCCAAGTCCGAAAACTCTTCTAACGTTTGTAGTCTTTTGCGGGCATCGGTCGTTAGTACAGACACTGGCGGCGTGAGCAAATAGCAAAACGCTTGCCGATTGCTACGCCCCACACGGCCACGCATTTGGTGTAGGTCAGACATTCCAAAATAGTGCGCCGAGTTGATAATAATCGTATTGGCGTTAGAAATATCAATCCCCGACTCAATAATATTGGTACTCACTAATACGTCGTACATACCTTCTACAAACATATTCATCGCTTTTTCGAGGCGGTCGTCGGGCATTTGGCCGTGGGCAATTCCGATTTTTACTTCGGGTACAAGCCTCAAAATAATATTGGCTACCGACTCAATGTCGCTCACTCGGTTATGAACAAAAAACACCTGCCCGCCTCGCTCAGTCTCAAACCTGATGGCATCTCTGATAAAAACTTCATTAAAAACATGCACTTCTGTTGTAACGGGCTGGCGGTTGGGTGGGGGAGTGCCAATGACCGACAAGTCTCGTGCGCCCATGAGCGAAAAATGCAGCGTTCTCGGAATCGGCGTAGCCGTCAGTGTCAGTACATCGACATTGACCCGTAGTTCTTTGAGGCGGTCTTTGGTTTTTACACCAAATTTTTGTTCTTCGTCAATCACCAACAGCCCCAAATTTTTAAACTTTACGTCTTTGTTTACCACTCGGTGTGTACCAATAATAATATCGACTTTACCGCTTTCAACATCGGCCAGCGTTTGTTTGATTTCTTTGGCTGTTTTGAACCGACTGATATAGTCCACCCGAACAGGAAAATTAGAAAGCCGTTCTTTAAAAGTTTTGTAATGTTGGGTCGAAAGTATAGATGTTGGTACTAAAATGGCTACTTGTCGGCTATCGCAAACGGCCTTGAAAGCGGCTCTGATGGCGACTTCTGTTTTACCAAAACCCACATCGCCACAAACGAGCCTGTCCATGGGGTGAGCTTTTTCCATGTCGGCCTTGACTGCCGCCGTTGCCGTGCCTTGGTCTGGAGTGTCTTCATAAATAAACGACGATTCCAGCTCTATTTGCATAAAATTGTCGGGACTGTACGCAAAACCTGGGGCAGATTTGCGCTTGGCATAGAGCGAAATCAGCTCATGGGCAATGTCCTTTATTTGCTTTCGGACCTTCGATTTTTTGTTTTCCCAATCGCCCGACCCCAGCTTACTCATCGCTATCGTCTGGCCTTCTTTGCCTGTATATTTGGCAATTTTGTGCAAACTATGAATACTCACATAGAGCAGGTCGTTGTCTTTGTAAATCAGCCTAATTGCCTCTTGCTCACGCCCCCCGACATCTACTTTTTCCATGCCCGCAAACCGCCCAATGCCATAATCGACGTGCGTAACGTAGTCGCCAGGTTGTAGGGTTTTGAGTTCTTTGAGCGTAATAGCCTTTGATTTACTAAACCTGTCTCGAACTCTATATTTATGAAACCGAACAAAAATCTGATGGTCGGTATAGCATACAATTTTGAGTTGATGGTCAATAAACCCACCCCTGAGCGATATATTGAGTGGTCGAAATTTTAGATGAGGGTCGAGTTCTTCAAATATAGTTGCCAACCGTTCTAATTGCCGAGCCGACTCTGCTGCAATGATATTAACATAGCCCTCGGCCTGTCGCTGTTGCAAATCGGCAATGAGTCGCTTAAAATCTTTGTTGAACGATGGTTGAAGCGAAGCCCCTCTTCCCCCAGTGGGGGTGGTTTTTTCTCCCCCACTGGGGGAAAGGGGGCGGTAAAATCTTGTTCCAAATTCAACGGTTTTAAAGGTTTTTATTTGAACAAGTAGCCCTCGGCGGGTTTCGTAAAGTTCGTTGGGGTCTTTGACTACTTGAATACCTGCGCCCACTATTTCGTTGAGGTATTGTTCGGCTTTTTCAAAACTTTTGTCCACCAATTCCAGCGTCAGTTCGGCATCTTTAAACCAGAGTAGCGTGTTGTCAGGCCAAAAACTCAGGAACGACTCTCGAGATTCGAGTATGAGTTTGTTTTGAATATCGGGTAATATATTGATTTGCCGCACCGAATCCATCGAAAGCTGCGACTCTGGACTAAACGCCCTGATACTTTCTACTTCATCGTCAAAGAGTTCTATTCTGAACGGAAACTCGCTGGCATACGAAAATACATCTACGATACCGCCTCTAACGGCAAACTGGCCTGCTTCATATACAAAATCAGACTTTTCAAAATCATAGCCAATCAGAAATTCACTCAAAAAATCGGTATTTAACTTTTCGCCAACCCGCACCGTAAAAGTATTTGAGAGCAACGACCGTTTGTTAATGACTTTTTCGGATAATGACTCAGGGTAACAAACCACTAACAGCCCCGCCCCGCGCGGCGTACCGTCCGATGAGAGAGTTAATTTAGCTCCCCCATCGGGGGCGGGAGGGG